>RPRI01000055.1 GCA_003818505.1 Desulfobacteraceae bacterium
AACCCCGACTGAGGTCTGATAGCTGTGTTGCAAGCCTCTTCAAAATGCTCACATACTACCGTGTATGCTGCGCTTTTTCATCGGCTTGCGCCTTGCTCTCAAACCTGATCCGAGGTTTTGAAATAACTTCTAGTAAAAACCATGTTTGCAGCTATTTTTTCTGTGAATTCTTTTTTTCTTCCGCTGCTTTTTTCTCCAACTCTTCCGCAATCGACTGAGGTACCTGTTTATAAGTTGCAAACTCCATCGTAAACTGAGCCTTGCCCTGGGTTAAGGATCTTAATATTGTGGAATATCCAAACATTTCAGCAAGCGGAATCTGAGCCTCGATAACACACATGGTTCCTTCATCCTGTGTGCCGAAAATTATTCCACGTCGCTGATTCAAAGATCCCATAACAGTTCCCTGGAACTCTGTCGGAGTTTCAGCAACTACTTTCATGATCGGTTCATGAATAACCGGTTTTGCTTTTGAATATCCTTCAAGAAAAGCTCCGCGGGCTGCGGACTGAAAAGCCATATCTGAAGAATCTACAGAATGAGATGCTCCGTCATTTATTACTACTTTGATCCCTGTTACAGGAAATTCCATTTTAGGACCTTTTGCAAGGCAATTTTTAAAACCTTTTTCGCAGGCAGGAATATACTGAGTCGGGATGGACCCTCCTCTGACCTGATTATCAAAGATGAATTCTTCTTCTGTCGGCTCCATATAGCCTGCGACACGGCCATACTGGCCGGAACCTCCTGTCTGCTTTTTATGTGTGTAGTTAAACTCGGCTTTTCTTGTAATCGTTTCTCTATAAGCTACCTTGGGGACACCGGATGTTACTTCCGCATTATATTCCCTGCGCATTCTTTCTATGTATACATCAAGATGAAGCTCTCCCATTCCTGAAATTATCGTATCGCCTGTCTCTTCGCTTACAAATGTTTTAAAGGTAGGATCTTCCTTTGTGAATCTGTTGAGTGCTTTTGACATATTTACTTCTGATTTGTTATCCTTGGGAGCGATAGCGAGCGAAATAACAGGCTTAGGAACATACATTGACGTCATTGTATAACTGAGGCCCGGCGATACGAATGTATCACCGGATGCACAGTCAATGCCAAACAGCGCTCCGATGTATCCTGCCGGAATCGATTCTATCTCTTCCATCTGGCTGGCATGCATGCGCACAACCCTGCCTACCTTTACCTTTCTGCCAGTCCGCACATTTACTATGGTATCTCCTTTCGCGAGCGATCCCTGGTATACACGGATATAGGTCAACTGACCATACTGTCCTTCTTCCAGTTTGAATGCAAGCGCTACCATTGGTTTATTAGGATCGGCAGTCAAAATGACCGGAGTTTCATCATTGTCCATATCAAGGGCTTCATTTTCGGTATCATAGGGGCACGGAAGCAGTTTGGTCACGGCATCCAGAAGGGGCTGAACGCCTTTATTCTTATATGCGGAGCCGAGTATCACGGGTGTAAGTTTCCTGGATAAAGTCCCCTTGCGAAGGGCAGTAACTATCATCTGCTCGGTTATTTCTTTTTCTTCAAGAATAGCATCTGTAAGCTCATCAGAAAAAACGGAAGCCGCATCAATAAGCTCTTCTCTTTTATCAACAGCTTCCTTCAGAAGTTCTGCGGGAATATCTTCCGTTCGAATTATTTCTCCGTTTTTACCGTCGAAATAAAAAGCTTTCATCGACAGCAGATCAACAACTCCGTTGAAATCAGCTTCGAGCCCTATGGGGATTTGAATAGCAACTGAATTATGCCCCAGTTTTTCTCTTAACTGTTTGATTACCCTGTCCGGATTTGCCCCGCTTCTGTCGCACTTATTAATGAAAGCAATACATGGAACCTTGTATCTTTTCATCTGCTGGTCGACAGTGATTGATTGCGATTGAACTCCGCCGACGGAACAAAGAACAAGTATTGCCCCATCTAAAACCCTTAAGGATCTTTCGACCTCGATTGTAAAATCAACATGTCCAGGAGTGTCAATAATATTTATTTCATGTTCGAGCCATTCACAAAAAGTAGCTGCAGAGGCAATTGTGATACCTCGTTCTTTTTCGAGTTCCATGGAATCCATGGTGGCTCCGACGCCGTCTTTTCCTTTAACGTCATGAATCGCATGTATCCGCTTTGTGTAAAAAAGAATTCTTTCGGTCAGTGTAGTTTTACCGGAATCAATATGGGCGCTTATGCCGATATTCCTAACTTTTAAGATATCGTGTTTCATTTTAAAAATCCTTTTAACTTAACCTTTTGTAACAGGATACTCCAATATCAATTAATTTTAAACAATATTTTTATAAAGCTGTCATTATTTGATGAACTCGTAAAAAATCAAAATCAAGGCGGCAAAGTAAAAAGTGTATTATGCAAGGCGCACGAATCTTGAGGAATGAAGCGTACTATTGGTACGCTGCAATGACAAAAGATGAAGTGCAACACAGCAGAATGACTTTTTACGAAGCTGGCAAAATAAAAAATCCCTCACATGGTAACCTGCTGCCAGGTGGGGGATTTCCAGACTGTATTATAAAATAAGGTTTGCCCTTCTATTAATAATAATCATAATTGTCAAGTAAAATAATGTAATTGTATATGAGGGTGCAATGATGTATGAAGAATATAATTAAATTATGGAGCTGATGATCTATTATTGATGATAATACAGAATGTTATGCGGAATAAACCGGATGATTTCATGCCCGAATCATAATTATTTTACCTGAACTTATATGAAAAATAAAAATCATTCTTTCGGTTCATTGTCAGACGGGCTTTCGGCTTCATGGCCTATATGTCTCGGATATATTCCTATCGGCATTGCCTTCGGTGTACTTGCCCAGAAGGCCGGTTTTACTATTTTTGAAACAGGATCTATGTCCCTAATGGTTTTTGCCGGAAGCTCGCAGTTTATAGCGGTTTCCATGTTTTCCGCAGGCGCTGGAGCTTTTTCGATAATTACAACCACCTTTGTCGTAAATCTGAGACATCTTCTTATGAGTTCCTCCCTTTCTCTTTTCATGGGACGTTCCGGAAAAAAGAAGCTTTATGCTTTTGCCTACGGCATAACCGATGAAAGTTTCGCCGTTAACATTTCGAAATTCAGGAACGGAAACTGGGATATCAACAGGGCTATGGTAGTCAATTTTTCTGCAAATATAATGTGGATTATCTGCTCGATTGCGGGTGGGTACGGGGGGCAGTTCATCCGGCCCCATTCATTCGGCATGGATTATGCGCTCATAGCAATGTTTATATGTCTCCTTGTATTCCAGTTAAGAGGGCCGATATATGTTTTTACCGCTTTGATTGCGGGAATATCGGCGGTACTGTTTTCTCTTTGTATACCGGGAAATTCATATATCGTAATAGGTTCCGTAATTGCGGCCGGGGCAGGGGTTTTTATTAAAAAGATCGTAAAATGAGAAGATCATGATGATCGAAAAAGAATATTTGTATATTGTGCTCGGGATGAGCCTTGTGACCTATCTTCCCCGACTGATACCGGTCTATTATCTTTCCGGGCGAAATCTTCCGGGATGGCTTATTGAATGGCTTGATCTGATTCCGGCAGCAGTTCTTGGCGCGCTTCTTCTGCCTGAACTTGTAACTGGCGGTAATCCAAGAAATTTTACGCTCGGAAGTCTCGAAATGATTGTGGCAGTTCCCACTTTTCTCTTTGCCGTCAAAACTAAATCTCTTGGTGGAACAGCGATAGTGGGAATGGGGCTTTACTGGCTCCTTGACATAATTTTTATATAGTATAGATATACTCCGGATTTCTCAAAACCCCAACAATGAGGAGTGCCATGCTGGATTTTATCGCAAATTATTCAGGAAAAACAGTTTCGGCCGAAGAAGCCGTTTCAAGGATAAAAAGAGGAAGCCGTGTTTTCATAGGGACCGGCTGTGGTGAGCCCCAGCATTTGATAAGGGCAATGGTAACGGATGCAAGGCTTCAGGATATAATGGTGTATCAGATGCTCTCGTCGACTCTTGCCCAGTATGTCGATGATCCGTCTTTTACAAGGCGTTTTTCCCTGAAGCTCTTTTTTATCAGCAGCACTATGCGGAAGGCAGCCTTTGAAGGGAAGATTGATTATGTTCCAACATATCTTTCACAGATTCCGCATCTTTTTTCTTCTCAGCGCATCGGCCTTGACGTAGCTCTGATCCAAGTGAGCCCGCCGGATAAATATGGATATTGCAGTCTCGGTGTTTCCGTCGATATTACAAGATCAGGCATGGAAAACGCCCGCCTTGTAATTGCGCAGGTTAATTCAAAGATGCCGAGAACATGGGGTGACAGTTTTGTTCACGTCGATGAAATAGATTATCTTGTTATTAAAGAAGAACCGCTTGTGGAGGCCCTACCAGGTTCAAAGGATGACGAAATTGCACGCAGGATTGGGCATTATGTTTCCCAGCTTGTGGATGACGGTTCGACGCTCCAGATAGGTTTCGGCCATCTTCCTTACGCAGTACTGAAATATCTTGAAAATAAAAAAGATCTCGGAGTTCATACACAGCTTATAACAGACGGCTTTCTGCCTCTGTTTGAAAAAAAGGTCATTACAAACAAAAGAAAGACCCTTCTCCCAGGAAGGGTTGTAGCCTCATTATGCATGGGATCGGAAAAGATCTACCGGTATGTTGACAACAATCCGGCCTTCTATTTCAGGTCCTCCGAATTTGTCAATGATCCGACCGTTATTGCCAGAAACGATAACCTTATTTCAATAAGCTCGGCCCTCGAAGTCGATCTTACAGGACAGGTCTGCTCGGATTCTATGGGGTATCTTTTTTACAGCGGTATCGGTGACCAGGTTGATTTCCTGCGTGGAAGCTCGATGTCCAAGGGCGGTTTTTCAATAATAGCTCTTCCTTCGACCGCGCAGAACGGCAAAGTATCCAGGATTGTACCTCACCTTAGCGAAGGAGCGGGAGTTGCGACTACAAGAGGGGATGTAAACTTTGTCATAACCGAATACGGCATCGCAGAGCTGCAGGGTAAAAGTATTTATCAGAGAGTGATAGAACTGACGCAGATTGCTCACCCGAAATTCAGGGAGGAACTCATAGAAACCGCTAAAAAACGGCATTATATTTTTTCCGATCAGCTGATACCCATACAGGATGATCTTCTGTTCCTGGAAGGATATAAATACGGTTTGAAGCTGAAAAGCGGAAAGACGGTTGATTTCAGACCGCTCCTGCCATCCGACGAATTCGCTTACAGGAATTTTTTTTATTCGCTTCAGGAGAAAACTATCTACCTAAGATTTTTTTATAAAATGAAGATATTCTCCCATGAGGTAATTCAGAAGCAATGGGCCAGAATAGATTACCGGAAAAACATGTCCGTTATTGGCCTTGTCCAGAAAGGCGGGCATCAGGAGATTATAGCCATAGCTTCATATGCAATGGATGAACCCGACAGAGCTGAAGTGGCGTTTGTGGTGAGGGAAGATTATCATGGTATGGGTATAGCATCATATCTTCTTGAAATTCTAGAAAAAATAGCAAAAGAAAACGATTATAAAGGTTTTTCCGCAACAGTCCTGAGAGAAAACACCGCTATGATCCACATCTTTCAGAAAAAATATCCAAGTGCGAAAATTTCACAAAGCAGCGGGAGCGACATACATATACTTATGGATTTCGATTACGGGCCTGTTAAAGGTAAAATTTTACCGCAAAAATGATGGCTAAAGATAAAAATATATAATTTATTCAATTTGTTGTTGGAAAACTATTAAAATTTATTTTACATATTCATAAAGGTCTTTAAGACTGACTATCGGACTGATGAAACCGCCCGGAGCAACCTGTGTAAAAGAGACCAAATTCGAACCCTGGTGATTGTCAGAGGAAAATGAGATTATAAAACCCCCCAGGTCCGCGTTTACCTGCTTTTCCGCCGTATCGATAAAACTTTTTCGTGTAAGGGGGTCCGGTGTTTCGGCCAGTATCTTGCAGAGCGCTTTTGCGGCTATGAATCCTTCCATGCCCATGAAATTAGGCTCAACTCCGGGTGTAAACTGTTTCAATAGGCGGTGATACTCTCCCACGACAGGTATTTTCTTGAAGAATGGAAAAGGCACTACCTGGGTAACGACAACTCCGAGTCCGTTATTTTGCAGTATCTCTCCCATGGCATCGGATCCAACAAAAGATACATTAAGAAAAAGGGCCTTGCTTCCCTGTTTTCTCATTTCGGAGATGAATTTAGCGCATGGGGCATAGGCTCCGACCATTATAACGGCCCTTGGATTGGTTTTCAGCATATCCTTAACGGCTGATTCGACTTCAAGAGTATTTCGGGGATAATTGGCTTCGTTTAAAATTTCGAGATCACGTTTTGCAAGGGCTTTTTTTACTCCATCGAGTCCAGCTTTACCATATGAATCGTTCTGATAAAAAACCGAAATGCGTTTAATGTTTTTTACAGCAATCAATTGTTCAACCATTGCCTCTGTTTCCTGATAATAGCTTGCCCGTATATTGAATATCTGGCGGTTTACAGGAGTCCTCAATATTTCAGCTCCGGTAAAAGGGGCAAAATAGGGCACCTGCTTTTCTGTTGCTATGGGAACCGCTGCAGCTGATGTTGGTGTTCCTACATATCCGAAGAGTAGAAATACTTTATCCTGATCGATCAGTTTTTTCGTATTTGCCGCGCAAATATCAGGCTCATATCCGTCATCGTAACTGATGAGACTAATTTTTTTCCCTTTAATTCCACCCATGGAGTTTACATAGCCGATATATGCCTGGGCTCCATCTCTCATGCCCATTCCAAGAGCTTGAGCGGGACCTTTCAATGCGCACGACTGTCCGACAATGATTTCAGTTTCAGTAACACCGGTTTGACCATAAGACTGGATCGAAAATAATGAGAGATGAAAGAATGAGACCAGTACAAGTAAAATAAAAAACCTTGATAATTGAAAAAGGTATTTTTTCATAAGCATTGTCCTTTCAAAAAGACTTTGAGCCGATATCTCATGATATTCCCATCGGCCTGCTGTGTTTGAGGTTCAAATTTTAGTATGTTTTCTGTGTATTATACATTCTGTTATGTTGCAAGAAAAATGAAGTATATCGCTTCAAATGAGAGCCTGATAAAAAATATATCAAGAATTTTAAAATGTTGCTTGATAATTCGAAGGAAACTGATATAAAAATAAAATAAGCTGAGAACAGGATTTCGGGTAAAATATTATTACTTCAGGAGGATGATATGAGAAGAAAAGGGATGTTGTTTATAAATACCTTTTTGCTCTTTTTCTCGTTCCAGTTTTTATTTAACGAATGTGCGGTCGGACAGGCTTTAAAGGGTCAGGAAGAGAAGGTGACAATAGGCCTCAACGTACCCCTTACCGGTTCTTACAGTGATCAGGGTAAAGACGAAGAAATGGCTTATAAACTTGCCATTGAACAGATAAACGCAAAAGGTGGAGTCCTTGGGAAAAAAATAGAATATATCCTGAAAGACACAAAAACGGATGCTCAGACTGCAAAGCAAAACGCGATAGATCTGATACGCCAGAATAACGTAGTCATGGTTACCGGAGGTTCAAGCAGTGCTGAAGCGGTTGCCCAGGGAGATGTCTGCCAGGAACTGGGAGTTGTTTTCATGGCTGCATTGACGCATTCCAATGCAACAACCGGCCACGACAGATTAAAAACCGGGCAGGAACTTCAGAAAGCACACAGACATACATTCAGGTGGTATTTCAATGCCTGGATGACGGCAAAAGCCCTGTCTCCTTATCTTATTGGAAAAATTAAAAAGAATGCCGCTTTTTATTATATCACTTCAGATTATACCTGGGGTCATTCTCTTGAAGAATCAATGAAATGGCGGACCGAACTTGCGGGATGCGATACAATTGGCACTGTACGCGTTCCTTTGGGAAGTAAAGATTATAAAAAAGAACTTATAGCCGCTCAAAAAAAAGAACCGGATGTCCTGGTTATGGTTTTATTCGGGCAGGATATGGTAACTGCCTTGAAACAGGCTAACCAGATGGGATTGAAAAATAAAATGCAGCTTGTTGTTCCGCTTATGGAACTGAATATGGCTCACGGCGCAGGCATGGAAGCGATGGAAGGGATACTGTCAACTGTAAACTGGTACTGGGATATGGGGAATCGTTTTCCAGGAACAAAACAATTTGTTGATGCTTTCAATACAAAGTATAAGAAAATGCCGGGAGGTGCTGCTGCATGTGCATGGGTTGCGATTTACGAATGGGCGTCCGCTGTCGAAAAAGCGGGTGGTTTTGAATCAGGAAAGGTAATAAAAGCGCTCGAAGGGCGCAAGTTTACCTTGTTGAAGGATACGGAGGAATGGAGGAGCTGGGATCATCAGGCAATCAGTTCGGTATTTATTGTTCAGGGAAAATCGAAGAGTGAATCTAAAGGCGAGTGGGATCTGCTAAAGATTGTCGGTGAAAAGAAGGGAATAGATGTCGTGATGTCGAGAGAGGAGAATCCTGTAATACTGGAATCCTTTCCGGGTGAAAAATAACGGCGGTCTTTTTATCAGCAAATAATGTATTGTTGATAAATATTATAGGATTTGATAAGAGTACAAAATCTAAAAAGTTTTGAATCGTTGTTATACCGAGAATAATATTTCAGGGAGGAATAGAATTGTCTTATACACTCAGTGAGGAACAGCTCAGTGAAATTGAGGAGATTCTTCAGCACGATCTGATAGATCTTGGGGTGCATTGTGTCTTTCTGATCGATATGGCAGGCAATATCATAGCAAACCATGATAACGGGGAGTCAAACCATGATATATACTCCCTTGCCGCATTGGCTGCAGGTAATTTCGGCGCAGTTACAGCCATGGCTAAAATAATCGGGGAGGGAGAATTTTCCCTCCTTTTTCATAAGGGTGAAAAGGAAAATATACATTTTAGTAAAGTACTGTCCGATTATTTACTCATAATCATATTCGGAAATGACATATCACTTGGTTTTTTAAGACTGAAAGTCGCGGATGCTGTCGAGAAGACAAAAAGAATACTGGGATCCCCCGATGCCGAATAACAACCAATCATATGTAATTTTTGTCCGGAACAGCATTATCAAAAATCGAAACAGGTAGATTATATGGCTTTTATTAATATGAAGAAAAAGGAAGTACAGGTAAAAATTGTGTATTATGGTCCTGGCCGTGGGGGCAAGACCAGCAATCTCGAATATATTTATAAAAAATTCAGAGAAAGAATCCAGAGTGAAATGATAACCGTTAAAACACACGGAGATCGCACGCTGTTTTTTGATTTTCTTCCTTTCGATATAGGGAAAATAAGCGGCTATGATGTAAAAATTCAGCTTTATACGGTTCCCGGCCAGGTAAAATATAACGCAACAAGAAGATTGGTATTAAGAGGGGTCGACGGGATAGTGTTTGTTGCTGATTCAATGGTTGTCAGAAAGGATAAAAATGTTCTTTCAATCAAAAACCTCGAAGAGAATCTTTCAGATTATAAAAAGAGCATTTCGAAGATTCCTTTGGTATTACAATACAACAAAATAGACTTAGCCGAACAGGGTATACCCGTTTTGTCTTTTGAAGAGATGGAAAAAGATCTTAATTCAGTGTTGAAAGCGCCTTCATTTTCGGCCAGTGCAATAACAGGTGTTAATGTGGTGCAAACAATGAAAAAGATCATAGCAATGACAATAGCCTCTATTAAACAAGAACTCAAATAGGAGGAAAATAATTGGTCAGCGAAAAAGATAGCCTGAATACTCAGGTAGAAAACCGGCTTGAGAATCTTTTTGGAGAAAGTGAAACAAATTCTCTCGTTGCCGCTGAAGGAGGCGATCTTGAATATTATCCTTTCAGGATATTAAAATCCATCGTCTTATCTATGGATTGGGAGATTAACGACGAAGTATTAAGTAAATTTATTGAGCAGATTGACGGATTAAAAGATACATATAAAGAAGACAAGATTTTGCTTCTTTTTCTTCAGATACTCCGTTCACTTGGAATATATATTAAAGCCAAAAAAGGTGGAGCACATCCGAATGCTTTTAAAATAGTCAATTCGGTTTTTACCCGTCTTGAAAAAGTGGTCCTGTCAAAAAGTCTTTCCGAAGCTTCCAAGAAGAAAATGCTTTTTGCAGAATTAAGTAAATTTAAAGAACTGAGAGGGCAGATAGCTCGCAGCGATTCGGATAGAGCAAAAAAGAAACAAGCTGCTAAGGAAATTGTTAAGAAGAAAAAAATACCGGAAGCGGGCCAGGTTCCAGCGATGGTGCATAAAAAAGAAGATGTTCAGGTGGGATTTACCGCCCCGGGAATGCAGGTCTATGAAGGTAAGGATCTTTTCATGAACGCAGTAGAGGATATAAAGAATTTGATCCGATCTGAATTCGCGGTTTTAAGAGAAGACCTGAAATTATTAAAGCGATAGTATAATTGTATAGAGCTTATAATTATTTGTATCTGACATTGAATGCAGCCAACTTAAAATACCGGAGGTAACTCATAATGGACATTTTGTCGGGAGATATTGCCTTATTAGTATTCAAGCGAATGGTTCAGAGCAATATGGGAGACGTTTCGCTGGATAGCCGGATGCTGGAAGTCCTCATGGAACTTGACGGCAAGAAAAATCTCGGTTCTATTGCAAAAATAACCGGTATGAATACAGGAACCCTGCGTGAAGCAGTGTCAAAATTATTGAAACTCAATCTGGTTGAAAATGTTGAAGTAAAAGGAACATTTCTTGACAACGAATTTATGGGTTATTTGAATGAACAGCTCGCCTTAGCCATAGGGCCTGTTGCGGAGGTTATTATTGAAGATGCCGTATCCGATCTGGGATGCAAGATGTCTCAGATACCAAGCCATAAAAGCGCCGAATTAATCGATCTTCTTTCAAGGGAGATACAGCGGAATGAAAAAAAGGAAGCCTTCAAACTTAATATGGTTAAGAGAATCAAGGAAAAAGGTTATTAATATTCTCCTTATCTTTATTTTATAGGAATTTATCTAATACAGCTTTCAATTTTACGGCAAGGAATTAAATAGACAGCATTAAATTAAATATATGGAATTGAATAAATATAAGGAGAAAAAAAATGATAATTTTGTGCGAAGAATGCGGGAAAAAATATCGTGTAGACCCTTCCAAGGTCGGTGAGAGTGGTTTGAAATTCAAGTGTAAAGCCTGTAACCACATCATCACTGTTTCCAAACCGGAAACCAAGGTTCCAGCGCCGGAATCCTTTATCGTACCGGAGCAAGAAGTTGTTACTGAAAAAACAGAAACGCCACCCTCAGAACCGGAGGAAAAACCGGAAAAGAGAGCCAGTCTGTCTACAGATGTTATAGCAGCAGGAAAGAAAGCAGGATTAGGGTTGCGTTCAAAGATGATGCTTCTCTTTTTTGTTCTTCCGATCGTTATTGTAGTTGCAGCAGGTATTCTCTACCTCCAACAGATGAGCTCCCTTTCTAAGCTGCTTACCGAGCAGAGCGCTGAATCAGTAAGGGAAATGGCTGAAGAACTGGTTAAAGAAAAGGCAAGGTCGGCTTCGAAACAGGTAAATCTGTACCTTTCCACGCATCCGGAATTTAAAAAGGAAGATTTCAGTTATGAGATGAATTTCAGACTGCTTGCCGTTCAAAAAGTCGGCATAACGGGTTATACTTGTCTTTATTCAATACCTGATGAACAGGGAGTTAGCAGTCTGTGGGTACACCCCAATGCGAAACTGATCGGAGTTGATCTTCCAAAGACGATGCAGAAAGCACTCGGCAAGGAATACCACAAGTGGTGGAAAGTATACAAAGGAGCATATAACGGTCAAGAATCAATGGGATACTACACTTGGCAGGATGCAGACGGCACTATTCGGGAAAAGTTCATGGTATGCACTCCGGTGGAGGGAACGCCTTATGTTGTTGCCGCAACCACGAACTATGATGAATTTACACGCCCAATCGAGGTCATGAAGACACGCGCTCAAAAACTTATAGGTTATGCAAAATATATTATTTTGGCTATAATCATCGGAACTATCGTTTCAATCGGTCTGATTGTTACTATCTATGGCAATATGCTTGTAAATAAAATAAAGTCTTTGACCGATCTTGCACAGAGAATCAGCATCGGAGATCTTGAAGCCGAAGCAGGGATTAAATCCAAAGATGAGATCGGGGATCTCTATGATGCTATTGTTCGTATGCAGGAAAGTATCCGTCTTTCAATGGAGAGATTGCGCAGAAGGAGAAAATAATAAACAGTTGGTTCCTAATGATTTTCGCTTGATATATTTCAATTGCTATAAAATATTTTGAGGATAATTGATGATAGTTATACCAAAAGAAAAACCTGTAATCGAGAATTTGAACAGTTATTATATCGATATTCGAAAACTCATTGAACATTACCAGGGTCAGCTTGGAGCAGGAGGTATACACTTTAAATCTCCTGCCGCCGAAGGTGTAATTTATTTTGATAAAGATGAGCTGTTGGGAGGGGTTTTCAAGGACAGGGAAAGAAATATCCACGGAAAAGAAGTACTTGATACAATTATAGAAGTCTCCTCGCAGTATAATTTTGTTATAAGCATCTATGAGATAGCCCATAATAAAGTATATTTCTGGGCCAACATCCCTGACGCAAAAAAAATATATAAAAACTTGAGCACTGAGTTTACGGATTTGGATGGACTAATAAAAAAAATGGTCTCGGAAAAACTTACCGGGTACATTGAAGTTATCATTAATAAAGGCGGTGAAGGGGGGCTTGTTTTTTTCAGCGACGGAGAAATTATTGGAGGTTCTTATTCTTGGGGAAGGGGTGAAGTCAACTCACTTAAAGAGAACAGGGATCTTCTTGTCGCTAAAACAAAAGATACTGGGGGTGTGTTCCATGTCAGCAGAATTGAAGCTTCAAAACGGTCTGTTGACGGAGAAAAAAACCGGGTTGAGCAGAAAAACGCTGTCGACATAATAATTGTATTAGAGGAATTATTGCAGATAGTTGAATCTGAAGCCTCAAAGAAGAAAAATATTGAGAGAGACTTTAACAGTATTCTTAAAAAGAAATTTGTCGAAAAAGCAGATAAATATGTTTTTCTGGATCCTTTCGCCGATGAATTCAGATATTCTTCGGGCAAGATAACCTTTACAGGAGAAGCTACGTTCGAAGAACTTTTGCGGGGAGTAGCAGAATCCGTTAAAGAGATTGCCGAAGAGTCGGGATTTCTGTCAATGCTTAACGACAGTTTGTCTCAATGGTCTCAAAAATATGCCGGGGAACTTGATAGAACAGGGATTAAATTCTGATAAAAGTAGTATTTGTTATTTCTTATCCCGGATATCAACAGTGCATTGGTTGGCGATTCATGAATAATAATCCTTTCCAAAATCCGTATGATTTTTCTGACAGGAAATATTTTGAGTTCATAGAGTCACTTCCTGTTGCAATTTACCGTACTACTATTGAAGGGAAGATTGTTCTGTGCAACAGGTTATTTTCCGTTATGCTTGGATTTGATTCATGTGAGGAACTGGTCGACTATCCTGATATAAAGCTTTATAACAATGTAAAAGATAGGGGTTATCTGATCAGTTCTGCTTTAATGCTGGGACGTGTTGTTGATCTTCCCGTATCTTTTGTAAAGAAGGATGGTACGCAGATCTGGTGTTCGGTAACGGCAAAAACGGTCTTTGATGATGAAGAAACTGCTCTGTTTCTGGATGCTGTATTCAGGGAAATAAGCGGGGAGATTGATGATAAGCATGACGGAGAAAAGCTTGACTGCGTTGTAGACAGCATGAATGATATAATCATTAATTTTGCTTTGAACGGAGAGATTATAGATATTAATAATTCCGGATCGCAAATGTTAGGCTATTTGAGGAATGAACTTATAGGGAAACCTCTTGTCGATTATGTCGTTCAAAATCAAAGAGATCTCTTTATCCTTTTCCTTTCTGACATTCTGAAAATTGGTAAACATGAAGGCATCTTGTCAATTGTTGACAGCAGCGGAATGGTTCATCACCTTGAATTTAACACTGTTTTGGTTAAAAAAAATGGAAAGGCCCAGCAGATTAAGGGGGTTGCAAGGGATGTTACGGAAAGAATCAGGCAGCAGAAAGAACGGTCTTTAAAGGAGAAATTGCAGGGTGTTCAGGAGATGGCCGGGGGAGTAGCGCATAAATTAAACCAGCCGCTTACTGTTATAAGCAATCTTCTTTCTGAAGTTCTGAATAGTATACCCCAGGATAGTATGAATTTTAATAAACTTGAAAAAGTTCAGAAACAAATTGAAAAACTGAATGAAATAACTAAAAAGATAGCAAGCGTCAAGAAATATGAAGTAATTGATTATGTGGCAGGTGTGAGAATAGTGGATATAGATAAAGCTTCGTGATTTTAGTAAGTTTATAGGGGTTAGGCTCAAAGGAGATTGAATGATTAAAAATGTTCTTATAGTTGATGATGATAAAGATTTGCTTGTTTCAATTAAGGAAGGTCTCGGGAAATATAATGAAACTTTTTCCGTTTTTACTTCCGATAATGGGCTTGATGCCATAGAAAAACTTAAAAAAAACACGATTTCTCTAGTGGTTACCGACCTTAAAATGGTGCCGATGGACGGTTTCGGTCTTTTGTCGCACGTGATGGAAAACTACCCTGATATTCCTGTAATCATCATAACCGGCTACAGCACACCTGAGATGGAAAATCTTGCAAAAAAAGGCGGAGCTGTAGGTTACATTTCAAAACCTTTCATTATCAAAGATCTTGCCGTGAAAATGATTACTACTCTTCGCAAGGAGGCGGATGGAGGCACTCTACATAATGTGTCATCAGGCATGTTTCTGCAACTGGTGGAAATGGAGCAGAAGACCTGCACAATCCGGCTCGAAGATACGTCTTCTGGCAGGAAAGGAGTGCTTTTTTTTAAAGAGGGTGAACTCTATGATGCGAGGATGAATGATCTTCAGGGCAAGGATGCCGCATACGAAATATTTTCATGGGAGCAGGTAGTCCTTTCGATACAGAATGTCTGTCAGGTGAAGGAGAACAAAATTCAAAGCGATCTTCAGGGATTGATACTTGATGCGATGCGTGTAAAGGATGAAAAAAACGGCGCAGCGGAGGAATTGCCTGCTGCTCCTGAAAATATTCCGGTTATTGAAGAAGTTAAGACGGAAAAATATGATCCTGTCTCGTCGGTTAGAAACAGTATAGCGAAAAATCTGGGCGATAGGAGTGGTGTTGAGGATGTATATCTTGACAGTTCATGGAATGGCCTGCTTTCGCATATGTCAAGACTTGGTGCTTTTTTCAAAATAGGGGAAATCAAATCGGTTTTTGTCGATACAGGGGAGCCACACAACTTTATTTTAAAAAAGGGTGAGGAGACCATTGTTATTTCCGTTAGTCCGAAATGCCCACGGGACAAAATAATGCATATTCTTAATTAAGACTAACTTTGTATGAAGCCGTAAATGGTTGTCAAAATAATATTTTCCGGAAGGTGATATGAAAGAGTTATTTAATGATATTATGTGTGTTGAAGGGATTAAAGGAATTTTATTATTCTCTTTCCATGGAGAGGTGATTTTCAAATCATTTTTATCTTCTGTACCGGAAGACCCCGAAACACGCGATTGGGCCCTTTTTTTTGACGCTATAAATAAAATTAAGGAAAGTGATCTGATCTTTGAAGATGGGAGAATTTATATCAGGAGAACTGAACTGGGATTTCTGGTCATTCTTATGAGTTCATTTGCGCCGGTGGCATTGGTAAGATTAAACTGTGATGTACTGCTTCCCTCGCTGAAACCAGCTAAAACATCAAAAGGGCTCGGAAGATTTTTCAAAAGATAAAATATGATGGATCTGGTAAAAGTCATTTTATGGTTTTTTTAAAGGTAGCAGAATGTGATTAATAAATATGGTTATTCATATATTAATGAAGTTATAATAAGGATAATGGAAGGTGACTTTACCTCGTACTGAAATTAAAAGAGATCTTTATTCGAAAATCAATGAAGCAAAAGTCTGTTTTTCCATGGGACTTTACGCCGAAGCTCTTGGAATTTACGAGGAGATTTTTGTTTTTTTCCCAAATCTGGACGGAAAAATAAGGGATGAGATTAATGCACAGATAAGCCTTCTGAAAAAAGAGATTGAACAGCTTGAACATGCCGATTCAAAGATGGTTTCGGTTGACGATATTTCCCTGCTGAAATCCCTTTCCAGTCAGGAGGATGTTACTGCTATTCTTGACAGCTCAAGAGCTTTCAAGGAGCTTGGGCTTTTCGGGGAGGCTGTTGCCGAATATGAAAAACTCTTCTTCCTCGAGTATCCTGTTGATAAGATTGTTCCCGAAATGTGCGAATCTCTCTATAAAGTTATTCCTCCATCCCAGATAATGGGAAAAATTGCCGGTATCATAAGTGACGGAAGAATAGATAATATAAAGAAGGGCAAGATAAGTTACTGTTTCGGCCTTAAAATGGAAGAGAGAGACCAGCGGGAAAACGCCCTCGAACTATATATAGCAGCCGCCAAAACCGATCCGAAAAATAAAGAAATCGGTAAAAGGATTGAAGCCTTATCCGCAACGCTTTCTTTCAATTCGAGATACGATTATCTTCTCAGAAACAAAATTGTTACGACCGACCAGCTCCAGAAAGCTTTTGCATTATCCAAAAAGATAAATAAGAGCATCGAGTTTATCCTTATAGATCAGTTTAAAATAAATAAAGCCGAGATAGGAAAGTCCTTTTCCGCATTTTACGGTTGCCCGTTTAGAAATTATGATCAGAAAATTCCAGCGCCGGTCGAACTGCTGGGGAACCTTAAGAAAGCTTTTCTTCTCAATGAAATATGGATTCCATTGAGCTGGAACAAGGAAGGCCTTGAAATCCTGGTCGATGATCCGAAGAATCTTAACAAATCGGATAATATCAAGACTCTAATGAAAACCAGGAAGATAAATTTTTCCGTTGGCATAAAAGAGGATATTGAAGACTATATAAAACGTTTTTTTGATGCCGGAAAGGGTTCGGCGGAATTCGCTCAGGAAGGCAGTGATTATTCAGAGCTGGATATCATTCCAGACATATCTTTCGAGGAAGAGGAAGAGATAGATGTTTCCGGAGAGGAACCGGATGAACAATCAAGCCATGTTGTTAAATTGGTTGACCAGGTTCTTATTGCCGCCTACAGGAAGAACGCTTCTGATATTCATATAGAGCCGTCGCCTGTTACGAAGATGACTGGAATTCGCTTTCGCTTGGATGGAGTATGCCAGGAATATATAAGAGCCCCCAATTCAATGGCGAAAGGCATTATTTCGAGGATCAAAATAATGGCTGATCTTGACATAGCTGAAAGACGTCTTCCACAGGACGGGAAGATAAAATTCAGACGTAAAGGAATTCCGCCTTTTGAGCTCAGGGTCGCAACCCTTCCTACAGCAGGCGGTTTTGAGGATGTTGTCCTAAGGATTCTTGCAAAAGCTGGGGCAATGGAACTTGATAAGATGGGTTTGAATGAGCGTAACCTTGCCGTCATGAAAAAGATAATTGCAAAGCCATACGGGCTGGTCCTTGTTGTAGGTCCTACAGGTTCAGGAAAGACGACTTCACTTCATTCGGCGCTTGGATATATCAATAAACCAAGTGTCAAGATATGGACAGCCGAAGATCCGGTTGAGATTACGCAGCAGGGACTGCGGCAGGTTGAGGCTAAACCCAAAATAGGTCTCGATTTTGCGAGGATTATGCGCGCTTTTTTAAGAGCCGATCCTGATGTTATTATGATAGGTGAGATGCGTGATCATGAAACTGCGTCAATTGGCATTGAGGCTTCTCTCACGGGGCATCTCGTTTTTTCTACACTTCATACAAACAGTGCACCTGAAACCGTGACTCGTCTGCTGGATATGGGACTCAACCCTTTAAATTTTTCCGATGCATTTTTAGGGGTTATGGCACAGCGGCTTGTAAGAAGATTGTGTGAAGACTGCAAGCAGGAATATCATCCCACGCAAGAGGAATTTGAAGAGATAGTCGACGACTATGGCAGGAAATATTTTGAAGCTACAGGCATAAAATATTCTCAGGATCTCATCCTTTATAAACCAGGTAGCTGCGATACCTGTTCAGGCACCGGCTACAAAGGCCGTCTCGGAATTCACGAACTTATGGAAGGCACTCCGGAAATAAAGAGGATGATTAAAAGATCCGCCACTTCCGAAAGCCTTTTCGAGCAGGCAATGAAAGAAGAGATGACTACTCTAAAACAGGACGGGATATTAAAATCTTTCAAGGGCCTGACGGAGATCGGCGAGGTCCGCCGCGTTTGCATAAATTGATGCGATTTTATTAATCGTTTCCAGCCATGTTCAAGGTCAGAGAATAAAGTATGAAAATTGGCTCGGAAGAGTGGAAAAATATAATAATTCAAGGCGCGAAGGTTTTTGATGTTAATGTGGGCTTAAAGGAGGTCGAGCAGTTTTCGATTCATGCAGTAGAGCTTTTAAAGTGGAACTTAAAAATAAATTTAACCGCGATAACCGATCCTTTTGAAGTTGCCGTAAAACATTTTCTTGATTCAATTGCCTCTGCCGGAATAATTCCTGCCGGCTCATCAATGCTTGATATAGGTTCCGGAGGAGGTTTCCCGGGTATTCCGCTGAAAATTATTATTCCCAATCTTTCATTAACACTGCTGGATTCATCGCGGAAAAAAATCACATTCTTAAAACATGTGATAAGAACTATCGGGATTGAGAATATTGAAGCTCTTCAGGTCAGGGCGGAAGAATTGGCCCAAGGAACAAAGATGTTCGATGTTATTATATGCCGAGCTTTTTCGTCACTTGAACAGTATGTTGGATCTGCGCTTCCTCTTCTTGCTCCAGATGGCTTGATTATATCCTTGAAGGGGAAGATAGACCCCGTTGAGCTACAATCTATTCGGGTTTCAGATGATAGAAAACAGGGTAATGGGAAAATCTCAGGTCTTTTGATTGATATAAAAATTAAAAAGTATTTTCTTCCTTATATTGATTCGGAAAGAACCCTCATTATCATAAAAAAACTTCGCTAAAACCTCACACGGCATCTTTATTCCGTATTTGTTTGCAATCGTGTGAAAAATGATTATATTCCGCAAACAATTTACGAAGCCGGCATTTTTAATACCTTCGTAAAAAGTCAAAAACGACTTTTACTCGGCTGGGAAAGGGATCCCCTTCTCCCGCAGCTTGAAGTAAATTCAAGTGGTTCCACCCCACCCTCACTCCAGACCGAGGCTTAACCGTCCTCGGCTTATTGATGGACTATTTACGAGCCCATTAATTGTGACGGATTTGTAATAAAAGAATATATATTTAAATACAGGAAGGATTAATGTCTAAATTGATTGAAAATAAAAAAATCAGAAATGTTGCCATTATTGCTCATGTCGACCACGGGAAGACAACTCTGGTGGATGGGATGTTCAAACAGAGCGGTTTGTTCAGGGCAGGGCAGGAGGTCGATGAAAGAATCATGGACTCGATGGATCTTGAACGTGAAAGAGGCATCACGATTGCCGCAAAAAACTGTTCGGTTATATGGAATGGCGTGAAAATCAACATCATTGATACTCCGGGACATGCGGATTTCGGCGGTGAGGTCGAAAGAGCAATATCGATGGCTGACGGCGCAATATTGCTTGTTGATGCATCCGAGGGGCCTCTTCCTCAAACACGTTTTGTTCTTAAAAAAGCGCTCGGCGCAGGCCTTAAGATTATAGTCGTTATAAATAAAATAGACCGGAAGGATGCCCGTCCGGATGAAGTGCTGGATGAAATTTATGATCTTCTGATAGACCTTGATGCAAACGAAGACCAGCTGGAATTTCCTCTTCTGTATGCGATAGGGCGCGAAGGCATTGCGCAAAAGACTCTGGAGGAAAAGGGAGAAAATCTTCATTTGCTACTTGATACTATTTTGAAGGAGATTCCGCCTCCATGCTATGATCCGGAGGAGCCTTTTCAGATGCTTGTTTCCGACCTTGGTTATTCCGACTACCTGGGGAGGCTCGCAATAGGCAAAATATTTAATGGGAAGATCGTTCATCATGACGGTCTTATATGCATAGACAGTGAAAGTAAACATGTTCAGCTTAAGGTTTCCAAGCTGCAAACATATGTCGGGTTGAAATTCGTCGAAATTAATAACGCCGAACCGGGCGATATAGTAGTTCTTTCCGGAATAGATGATGTTAAAATCGGAGATACCATATGCAACAAAGATTTCCCGAAAGCCCTCAAAAGGATTGCCGTGGATGAACCGACAGTTTCCATGAAATTCACCATCAATACTTCTCCTTTTTCCGGAAGGGAGGGAAAGTATGTGCAATCAAGCAAAATCCGGGAAAGGCTCTACAAGGAAACCTTGAGAAATGTGGCTGTACAGATGAGCGATACTGATGACAGGGAATCTTTTGTCGTAAAAGGGAGAGGGGAATTTCAGCTTGCCATACTGATTGAAACCATGCGCAGAGAAGGGTTTGAACTCTGTGTCGGACGCCCCGAGGTGATTATAAAATACCGAAACGGTGAAAAACTCGAGCCTGTTGAACATCTTTTCATTGACTGCGATGAGAACTTTCTCGGAATTGTTTCCGAAAAACTCTCATCGAAAAAAGGAAGAATGACCAATCTTGTAAATAACGGGAGGGGCAGAATTAGGGTCGAATTTTCAATTCCGTCGAGGTCTCTTATAGGATACAGGGATGAGTTTCTTACCGATACAAAGGGAACAGGGATAATGAATTCCTACTTTTCGGGCTATGAGACATACAGGGGGGATTTCCCGGTAAGATTTACAGGTTCAATAGTTTCGGACAGACAGGGTGCTTCCGTAGCTTACGCGCTGTTTAATCTGGAACCGAGAGGGCAGCTTCTGGTTGTTCCAGGCGATCCTGTCTATGAAGGGATGGTCGTGGGGGAACATAATAAAGAAGGTGATATCAACGTCAATCCCTGCAAGGAAAAAAAGCTGTCCAACATGAGGGCGGCGGGAAAAGATGATAATATTCTTCTTTCACCTGTCAGACCTCTGACGCTCGAGCGGGCAATAAACTTCATCCGTGATGATGAAATGGTTGAAGTCACTCCGCTTTCAATCCGAATCAGGAAAACTGTTCTTTGCGCCCATCAAAGGCATTCAATGCGTTCGGCAAAACTCAAAGCCAAGATGTAGGCTGGGGCCCTTTCTCTTTTTAAGTAGCAGAAGGACTGTTCTATTTGAGGCTGACAAAGTGAGGTTCTATGGTTTTATCAGTAATTTTAAGAAGAACTATTGATGGAGGATCATTCCAGCGCGGTTGGGTTGCGCTTCCCGGGTTTATAAAAAGGACTCCGTCATGTTCTTCAAGAAGCGGTTGGTGGGTGTGCCCGGAAATAACTGCGCTGAATCCGGCCGCGGTTGGATCAAGGTCAAGGTTTGACGAGTCATGGAGCACATAAAGCAAAACCCCGCCCTGATCGATCACCTGTGTATCGGGCAATTGATCCGCCCATTCCCCCTTGTCCATATTGCCTTTTACAGGAAAAACAGGAGCAATTTTTTGCAAATCGTCAAGAACAGCCTGTTTGCCAATGTCTCCGGCATGGATAATCAGATCAACGCAGGAAAGGGCATTGACCGCGGAAGAAGGAAGAGCCCCGTGCGTGTCTGAAATTATTCCTAAGATTAAGCTGTTTTTTTGCAATTTATTATATCAGTCAGGAGCCGTTATGAAATAATTATAATGTTTCTAACTATTTTGTTACGGCTCATTATGCCATTCACAACATTTCAATGTTACGGATATTTTTGATCTTCGGCCTATAGCCCTTTATCTGCAATATAAGCCGCAAGATCGGCAACCCTACAGGAATAGCCCCATTCATTGTCGTACCATGTTACAACCTTTGCCATATCCCCGGCAAGCACCTGGGTAAATTCCATATCCACTATCGATGAATGCGGATCGCCCTTGAAGTCTATGGATACGAGCGGCTCCTCTTCGCAGGCCATAATCCCTTTAAGATCCGTTTCAGCCGCTTTCTTTAGTTCAGATCTCAGAGTTTCCGTGTCCGTTTTTTTATGAAGAATCGCAACAAAATCGACAACCGAGACTGTTGGTGTCGGGACTCTAAGTGAATATCCGTCGAATCGTCCTGCAAGTTCGGGGATAACAAGTGCTACTGCTTTTGCCGCGCCGGTTGTTGTGGGAATTATATTCATTGCCGCCGCACGGGCTCTTCTTAAGTCTTTGTGAGCAAGGTCCATTAGTCGCTGGTCTGCGGTATATGAGTGAACGGTGGTCATCAAACCCTTCTCGATGCCGAAAGCTCTGTGAACCACGAGGGCCGGAGGAGCAAGGCAGTTAGTGGTGCAGGAGGCGTTTGAAATAATATGGTGTTCCTTTGGCCGGTATTCGTTGTGGTTAACGCCCATTACGACCGTAAGATCTTCTTCCTTGGCTGGTGCCGAAATAATAACTTTTTTTGCTCCTGCTTCAATATGGGCGGCAGCTTTGGGCCCTGTTTTAAAAAGGCCGGTGCTTTCAACTACAATATCTATTCCTTCTTCATCCCACGGTATTTCTGCAGGGTCCCGTGATGCGAAGCTCCTGATGGTTTTTCCGTTAACTATTATAGCATTTTTTGCGACTTTGACATTGCCTGTGAAACGGCCATAATTTGTGTCGTATTTAAACAGGTGGGCGTTTGTCTCGACGTCAAAAAGGTCATTGATTGCCGCGACCTCAAGTTTTTTTGGATGTCTTTCGAGAATTGCCTTAAGTACCTGGCGGCCTATCCTGCCGAATCCGTTTATACCAATACGAATCATATATCACCTCTTTTATTTATCAATTATCATCAATTCGGTATTTATGAGCTACAAGCAGATCATAATCCTTGCGAAGAGCCTGGTGTAGCCTTGCTTTTTCAAGGGCAATAGCGCTTAAATTGCCAACAGCCTCCAGGAACTTAATTTCGTCGGCATCGAATTTTCTTTCCTCTTTGGTATAAACCCGCAGGACTCCAACAGCCCTTTTTTCCACCATCAGAGGGACTACAAGCACCGACTTGATCCCTTCTCCCTTTGCCTTATCCTTATACTGGAAGTCCTTGTCAGTCTGTGCGTTTTTCAGCCAGATTGTTTTGCCTTTGAGCGCTTTCTTATCAAGGCCGCTTTCTTCAACAAGGATAGGCCCTTTCCGGATATAACCGTTTGACAGACCGAACTGCGCTCCCATTAAAAGCTTTTTCCGTCGGGATTCAAGAAGCCTCAGGGAACAGGCTTTCACCTTCATTGCACCGGCAACACAAGATACAATTTTTTCAAGAACCTGGGATGGTGCGAGTGAAGCATTGACGGTTTTTGCCACTTCGTATAATGCAGTGAAATAATTTTCTTCTTTTCCTTTCATAAATCACCTCGTATTGATAATTGTTTATGATGAAAAGATAATCAAACAGGATCAGGCCATAAGAAAGATAACCATATAGGTTTAGTTAAATCTGCCAGATATGAACCTCTTATGTCAATAAATCTTTTATTAACAGCTAAAACAAATTTTCTTTTTAAATACCAGGAATTAATATGTTATAAGAAAAAAGCCTTATTTCTTGAATTTGATAAATATTTTTTGTAATAATCCTTACGGATCGGCCTTAATGAGCGGGTGCTGATACAGCAGAAGGTCAGCCGTGCGGACTTGCCCGGGGAGTTCGCACTCAGTTGCTGGCAGCCTTGCGTGTGATTTGACGTGCAAAAACGAAATATTATATTTGAAAGGAAAAGAGAAATGAAGATAGTGGTAGGTTATGATGTAAAAGGTGCTGCCGGTGATGTTTTGACACTTGCAGTGAAGTATGCAAAGGCATTTAATGCCGGAGTAGATGTTGTTTCTTCTCTTGTGCAGGGAACCGAGAATGAAATACAGAATATTTCGGAAGCTGAGAAGGGTCTTGAGAATGCCAAGGGTTATTTTGAAAAGGAGAAAATCAAGTGCAAGACTCATCTTCTGATCCGCGGTATGGCGCCGGGTGAGGACCTCGTGTCGTTTGCCATTGAAAACGAGGCGGATTTGATCATAATCGGTGTTAAAAGAAGATCGAAAGTTGGAAAGCTCGTATTCGGATCAACAGCTCAGTATGTTATCCTTGAGGCTCCTTGCCCGGTTATTTCGATAAAATAACCTAAACCGTGCAGGTCGTAACTAAAAAGGGTTGGGAGAAAGATGCAGGGATTCAAGGGGTTAAGGATTAAAGAGTTTGTTTTCTGATGATTTTATCTTCGGCTTTAAGCCCTCTTTCGTCCTCCCGATATCTCTCTGATGTTCTGACAGGCTTTTATTTCACTGGAATCATTTCCGCTTAAGGCGGATTAACCCTGTGAACCGAAACAGCAGGCGAAATCCCCGCTGAATTGAAGCTCCCCGGAGCAAGCTACGGGGAATCTTCGCCCGTAGGGAACAGCGTCTTTTTTTAATTCGATAGCTAACCCCCCTGTAAGCAGGGAGGAATGCGCTCGCTGTTTCGGTTCAGCATGGATCGTGAGCGAATTAAAAAGAGGAATCTTCAGAATTACAGAAACTTTTTTTCGAATAATTCTCTTACGGCTTTCCTGCCGTTTTCTTCGAGAACGCGGGTTCCTGTCCCTGTGAAATGGATATGGCTTATTACCGGCTCGTCTCCTTTCCTGCGTTCAACCCACTCTGTCTGGTGCCAGACAAACCAGGCATTGCGTTTCTGATCAAAAACGTATAACGGCTTGTTGCATAATTTTGCGAACTCAGCGCCCCAACCCGTTCCGCCCTTAACAGTATTATCCTTCAGGATCTCACCGATAACATAAATCTCCTGCCCGTTGTTGATCTGGTACCAGATGCTTTGCAGTACCTTGCGAAAGGTCGGGTTATCGGTGTAGGTGCGGTTCATTAATCGGGAAACGTATTCCAGGCTTACATCACCATTTTTCAGTTCTTTGTGATTCAGGACGCGCAGACCTCTTCGGCGTTCAATGCTGTGTCCTTCAAAGGTGAAGTTCACTTCGTCAATTCCAAAACGCTCCGCATTCGCGCCGAATTCCGCCTCAGCACCTTTGGCGCCGCCGCTGAATAAAACAAATTCCTCATTATTTTTCATGTTGTATCCTTTCTTCAATATGTGGATGAATGATTATCAATTGCGCAACGGCAAGTCAAGGCGAAAGGAGGAACTCCTTGAACCCTGTTTCTGTATCAGTTTGTAAGGCTCTGTATCGGAGCCGGAATAAGTCCTCCGAACCTTATGAACCTGTTTACTCCTCGTCCGTTATTAACCGGAATAATTGTAGCCTGACCCAGAAGCCCTCCGAAATGAGCGCTGTCACCTGCTTTCTTGCCGGGTACAGGAATTAGTCTTGCCGCAGTTGTCTTTTTATTGATGACTCCGATCGCCATTTCATCGGCTATTATGGCTGCGATGGTCTCTTCGGAAGTATCTCCCGGGATTGCAACCATGTCCAGGCCTACCGAGCAGACGCTCGTAAGGGCTTCGAGTTTTTCGAGGGTAAGATATCCGGCCTTGGCCGATTCCGATATGTTTAAATCTTCACTTACAGGGATAAAGGCCCCGCTTAAGCCCCCGACATGAGAGCTTGCAAAAGCTCCGCCGGCCTTAACGGCATTGTTTAAAAGCGCTAGTGCGGCTGTTGAGCCCGGAACGCCTATGCTCAGAAGGCCGAGACTCTGGAATATCTCTCCAACGCTGTCCCCTACATTCGGTGTCGGAGCGAGAGAAAGGTCTACAACTCCGAAACGTATTTTTAGACCGGCCGCCACTTCCCTTCCTATCAATTCCCCGATACGGGTGACCTTATAGGAAGTATGTTTTATCAATTCGGCTATGTGTCCGAGATCAAGATTGGGGTCGGAAGCTATTGCCCTGTCAATTGCTTTTTTAACTACGCCAGGACCGCTTACACCCACATTGATTACGGCATCGGCCTCTCCGATCCCGAGATAAGCGCCGGCCATGAAAGGTATGTCTTCAGGTATGTTTGCGAATACGCAAAGTTTGGCGCAGGCAAGACCGTCGGCTAAGGCCGTCAGTTCGGCTGCTTTTTTTATCGTTTTACCCATTATAAGCACTGCATCCATGTTGATTCCGGCTCGGGTTGAAGCAACATTTACAGAAGAGCATACGCGTTCTGTTTCCGCAAGAGCATGGGGTATGGCTTCGATGAGAGCCCGGTCGCCGTTTGCTATTCCTTTTTCAACAAGGGCGGTAAAACCTCCGATAAAATCAACATTCACTTCTTTTGCGGCATTATCCAGGGTTTTTGCCACTTCAACAAGCTGGGAAGCGGAAAAAGGCGCACCGAAAACAGCCGCCGGACTAACGGCGATTCTTTTGTTGACGACAGGTATTCCATACTTTTCACCTATCCTGTCGCAGACCCTTACAAGGTTTCCGGCGGTATTTATTATTTTTTTTTGTATGTTCCTTTTGAGGGTATTCAGATCATGGCTTACGCAATCAAATAGATTTATTCCGAGAGTTACGGTTCTGACATCGAGATGTTCGTTCCTGAGCATTTCTATTGTTGAAATGATTTCTTTTTCGCTGAGCATTGAATCGCCTTCCTGATTTTCGCCTTAAGGCTAAATCCTGTTTATTGACATGAATATATTCCTGTGCTGAATGCTTATATCAAGCCCCAGTTCAGAAGCTTTTTTTCTTAATTCCGCTCTCAGAAGATTCTGATCAGTGTTGTCGGGAATATCAACTTCGTAGATCATTATGTTGTCGGAGGGGTTATCTCCGCCTTTGAATACGGCCTTAAGGTTGGTGACATTAACGCCATATTTCGCTATTATGGCGGTTATTCCCGCAACAAGCCCTTTCCTGTCAGGCCCTATCGTAGTTATTACAAAAGGTTCGCACCTGTCGCCGGAAAAGCCCTTATCTTTATGTTCAAGGGATTTGATGTGAACATGAAGATTCATATGGGACAGGCCTTTTGCTAGTTGAGCACACAGATCGTCGTTTGAAATATCCGAAGGAGTTGAGGCAATGAATATCCCGGAGAATTCAGATTGAAGAATCGTCTGGTTTATGTTTTCAATATTGCAGTTAAGCTTAAAAAGTATTCCTGTAACGGCTGCTATGATTCCCGGCCTGTCCTGTCCCAGTATTGAAATTACCGCTTTGTTCATATCATATCGCTTTCAGATATTGGTTTATGGTTTTGATTTGTCAACAGTCATGATTTCATTCAGGATAAACTTTAAGGAAGTTTTGTCAATAATTTCCTTGAACACTGAAAGGATATTTTCTATACACAAAATGCTTTTTATGATAAAAATTGGTGAAAATATATAAAATAATATGATTTATGGGCTTTTATGATAACTCATATATCTGATGGACTCGTAAAATGTTGTTTTTTGACTTTTTACGGAGGCATCATATTTATAACATATGTAATTTTAAACAAGCATCTTATTGAGACTTAAGCCTGATGTAAAAAGATAGAAAACCGGACGGTCTTAAATGCAGATCATTACTACTCATAAAAATACGGACTTTGACGCTCTGGCATCTATGGTTGCAGCAAAGGTTTTATATCCCGAAGCTGTTTGTGTTCTTCCCCGGACGATAAATCCCAATGTCAAGGCTTTTATGTCGATACACAAGGACATTTTTGACATGCATTCATCCGATGAAATCGATTTCGATAATGTCAAAAGACTGATTGTTGTCGACACAAACAACTGGAAACGTCTCGACCGCATGGAGACGCTTTCAAAAAGAGATGATATTGGAATAATTCTGTGGGATCATCATAAGGGCAATGGTGAGAGTGATATCAAGGCAACATGGGAGTGCCGTGAAGAGATAGGGGCGAACATAACTCTGATGGTCCGGAGGCTGAAAAAAGAGAAAAAGAGAATATCCCCCATTCAGGCTACGCTTTTTCTTACCGGGCTTTACGAAGATACGGGGAATCTCACTTTTCCATCATCAACGGCGGAAGATGCATATGCTGCAGGCTTTCTTCTCGAAAACCGGGCGGATCTCAATGTTATCGGAACGTTTCTTCGCCAGGCGTATGGTGAAAAACAGAAAAATATCCTTTTCGAAATGCTGCAAACCGCAAAGCGATCCAAAATTAACGGTTATAGCGTCAGCATCAATAAGCTTGAAATCAACGGGCATGTAAACGGCCTTGCTGTTGTAGTCGGAATGTACAGGGAGATTTTAAACGTAGATGCCGCATTCGGAATCTTTACAAATAAGGAGAAAGAGAAATGCATGGTTATTGCCCGCAGCAGTGCCGACAGTCTTGATATGGGTTCCGTAATGCGCAGCATGGGAGGAGGGGGGCATCCCGGAGCCGCTTCTGCCATGCTGAAATCGGTTAATCCTGCCGCGGTTGAAGAATGGATAAGAGAACTCATTGAGGGGAATCAGCAGGCATCAGTGCAGATAAGCGATATAATGTCCTTTCCTGTTTTTACCGTTGAATCGGGTACATCCATGGAGAAGGTTGCCGCATTGCTCAGGGAAAAAGGCTGTACAGGCCTTCCTGTGGTAGATGGAGAGAAGCTTGTCGGTATAATTTCACGCAGGGATTTTAAAAAAATAAAAAGAGAATCGCAGTTAAAATCTCCCGTAAAGGCATACATGAGCACGAATATCATGACAATTGAACCCGGAAAGAGTCCGATCCAGGCAGCCCGCCTGATGGTCAAGCATGATATAGGCCGCCTTCCGGTTGTTGAAAACGGTCGCATTATCGGCATAATTACACGTTCCGATTCAATGCTCTACTTTTACGACATGCTCCCGGATTAGAGTTGATCGTCCCATCGATATGGTTGATATATAAAACAGGAGGATATTTTTATGAAAGAATGGCAAGAGCTTGGTAATGAACTGAACAGCTACCTAAAACCCGAGACCTTTCCGGTGGCAGTCAAATATTTGCAGGCAAAAAGCGAAATTCCGGACGGCACAAAGACTCCATTAAAAACTCTCAGGGTCAAAATGGCGCATTGCCAGGCACAAGCGATTGCCCGCAAATACGGATGGACCATTGCAATGACTAAAGATGATTTGGGATGCGCTATTTCCGGGTATACCTATGGTTGGGAACCTGCAAATATTGATGGGGCGGTCAAATTTCTTTTAAAAATGAATTATGCCTCAGATAGTGAAGCAGCCAGCACAATTCTCGAGTCTTTCAGATCCCTTAAACAGGGTCAATGCGAGGCTGTTGTTTACTCACCACTGGAACGGACCCAAATTGAACCGGATGTAATATTGATGTACCTCAGCCCGGCCCAGATCATGCGTTGTCTGCATGGCAGTACCTATCATACCGGAAAACCGATTACATGTTCATTTTCCGGGCGGGCCGCTTCATGCACGGAAGGAGTAATAGCGGCTTTCTTGGATCAATTACCTAAAGTCGTTGTACCTGGTAATGGGGATCGGGTTTGGGCGACCTCGCCGGATCACGAAATGGTTTACGCACTACCTGCCTCGCATCTGAAGGAACTTGTGGAAGGACTTGCCAGGACACATGAAAGAGGAGTTCGTTATCCTATTCCTGCTTTCCTGCGCTACCAACCCGAGGTGGGGCTCACACTTCCATTGACGGACATTTTCAAATAGAATAATACGGAATCAGTGGGAAGCAATGACTTTACTTGTCGATCCGAGCTGTCTCCTCTTAAGATGGAGTGGCTCTTTCTTCCAAGCGGCAACCTTTAACTATTCCCCGTTTATTAAGATTAATGCCTTTGCATGTGCAAGAGAGCATCCTTATTGCTATCGGACAATTTGCTGGCGGCATTTTAATCCTGTAACAGTTCGCCATCCTGTACTCTTTAGCCGCACAATCCGGAATCTACATCCAGGAAGAACATGATCCAAGGTTCAGGGTCCGAGGTTCAGAAAAAGATTCCACAAAGCAACGAAACACGGGCCGGAAAAATGGGCGGATAAAATCGTGTTAAATATTGACCTTTGGGTTGTTAAGGTTTAAATAGACATCCTTTTTAAATTATCAGGAGAGGCCGATTTCCGAAAAAGATCAGTGGATTTGCGCCGGCAAAAAATTATTTATTGGAGAAAAAGCATGTCAGAAGATCAGGACAATGAAAATCAGGACGATGAAGATCATGACGATGAG
>RPRI01000056.1 GCA_003818505.1 Desulfobacteraceae bacterium
GCGATCTCTGTGTCAATCTGCGTGATTTCTTGTGCGACATACTATGCGTATGTCTCCGCGCAATCCCTTGATTTCCTTGAGCTTGCCCAAAATTGCCTATTTCCGAATTGGAAACTTAACTGTTTCCGAGCTTGGTTTCCGGATGGGCACTACTTAGTAAGGTCTTTGCCAAAACCTTCATCTATGGCAATATCGACATACCGGTCATAAACCGCGGTAACCCCTAAAAAAGGATTGACCACCAGTGTCATACGATCATCGCCTTCAGCCAGGTGCATAATGAAAGGCGGAGATAGACTGTTTTTGCCGAATTTGATTCGGAACTCGCCTTCAGTTTGTTTGATATTCTTCTCTGCTGTAATATCGACAATGGAGACTTCCGAGGGAAATCTTCTGGCCGCTTTTTTTGCCTCGCTGATTTTTTCAGGCGTCATGTCGGATGTGACCACCCAATAGGTTGCGCCGGCCAAATCCAGACACAGGATATAATCCGTCCGATCGCGAACCGCCTCTACCCTCAGTTTGCGATCCAGACCGATGAGCTGACGCGACGCTTTCTTCAGCTTGTCCACGGCGAGGGCGTCCCGCGTGGCTGGCGCAACCAGGGCCATAACAAGTCCGATCAAAGCGATGACCACAATCAACTCGACCAGTGTGAAGCCCAACGACTTCCTGAAATACGCCGGCACCCTAACCCAGTTAAACGGGACTCTTTTCAGTACCCCTTTTAGTGGTAGGAAATCGCAAGAAATAATTTCCAACTTACTGAAGGGCGCGCGAGGGCGCGTGAACTCCCTGCATATGAGCAGTTTATTCGATTTCCCAATTGTTGATATCTTGATCGACACCTTCTCCTCCGGGTTCACCATCTTTCCCCAGGCAAATCAGATCAAAATCGCCATGGCTGCCGGGACTGATATAGATGAAATCATTGCCCCATGGATCTTTGGGGACTTTCCCTTTTTCCAGGTAACCACCCTTGCGCCAGTTTTTCGGCAGGTTTCCGGCGGTGGGATGCTCAACAAGCGCCTTCAGCCCTTGTTCCGTTGTCGAGTAATTGCCGTTGTCGAGCCTGTAGAGCTTCAGGGCTGATTCCAGACTCTCTATTTGGATTTTCGCTTTTGTCTGGCGCGCCTCATCGGGACGTCCCATGACACGGGGAATAATTAAACCGGCCAATACGCCCAGGATGACAATCACCACCATCAGCTCGATGAGCGTGAATCCGGCCTGGTTGTTTTTCTTTTGTTTATTTGTTTCCATAATCAACCTCTCTTAAATTTGAAACCTTCGTAAAAAGTTCAAATATTATCTGATCAGTTGGTTCATTTCAAAAATCGGCAGTAAAATCGAGACGACGATAAAACCGACGATCAGACCCATCGCCAGGATCATGATCGGTTCCAGCAAAGACGTCATCACCATAATATCCGACTGCGCCTCCGTTTCATAGGTCACGGCAATCTGGTTGAGCATTTTTTCCAGCGATCCGCTCTGTTCTCCGACGGCAATCATCTCCGTCACCATGGGCGGGAAAATTCCGCTTTGAGCAAGGGGGACGGACAGGCTTTGGCCCTCCTCCACGTTTTTGGCTGCCTGCTCGATTGTCTCGCCTATGAAAATATTATTGACCACGTTGCGCACAATATCCATGGCCGTCAGAAGCGGCACACCGCTTTGCAACAGCGTGGCCAGAGTTCTCGAAAAACGGGCAATAGCTATTTTTCGGTTGACCGGTCCCCAAACCGGCGACTTCAAGCGCACCGAATCCCATAAGCGTCTGCCTGCTTGAGTGCCAGCCGTCAGATATTTGAAGACGGCAATGCCGGAAAAGATTAAAAGCAGGATGAGCCACCAGAAAGATTTCAAGAAATTGCTGACTGCAATCAGGATGATCGTAATGAGCGGCAGCGTTTGTTTCATGTCAGAAAATATTTCGGTAATCTTGGGAACCACAAAGGTCATTAGAAGAAAGATGACCATACTGCCGATCAGGAGCATGATCAGCGGATAGGCGAGAGCAGAACGGAGTCTGCTTCTCAGCGCCTGCTGGTTTTCGCTGAAATCCGCCAGGCGTTCGAGAACCAGGTTAATGGTTCCCGATGCTTCGCCGGCTTTTACCATATTGGTATAAAAAGGTGGAAAGATGCGCGGGAAAGATTCCATGCCGGCTGTGAGGCTTTTACCCTCGTTAAGATCTCCGCGAATCTGCGTGAGAATTTTTTCCAGCGGAGGGTTCTTCGTCTGCGCCAGCAGGACTCCAAAGGACGGAACGAGCGGAATTCCAGCGCCCAGCAACGTGGAGAGCTGGCGGGTAAAGACCGATACTTCTTTGGCCGACACCTTCTTGCTCAGGCTGATGTCCAGTATCCCCGACAGAGATGCGCTTTTTTTCTCTTGGGCCTGATGAACTTCCACCGGATAGACACCCTGTTCGCGCAATTGCTGCCGGGCAGCGGCAACACCTGTTGCATCCAGAAAGCCCTTGCGCTGCCGGCCTTTTTCATCCAATGCGACATATTCATAGACACTCATCCGCGCGGATCTCCATAAAAACAATTGATTGAAAGGATATAACTATCTTAACACAATTTAAACGATGATTCAAATGGTTCCGCCGTATAATCAGGGGAATTCCAGTGGTGGAAAAGCTTTAGTAAATTGGTCAGGAGGATTCGCATAAAAGAGTGTTTTGACAAAATTCTTGCCCGTATAGGCGCTTCTCTAAGTAAAAAACACCTTGACAAAAAATTATAATACCAATAATTTAGAGCCGATTTTTGATGACTTCATAAAAAAAAATCGGTCTGAGTGGTGGAGTGTAGTGGTTTGTATTCCCGAATCGAAAACGGAAGCAGCTGTCCCGATGAGGCAGTTTACAAAATCGTCCGTATATTGGCTTTTTACGGAATCATCAAGAAAGAGGCAAGGAGTTTATAAACATGAAGGCAACAAGCAAAACAAAGAAACAGCTTATTGATGAAGTTGCTGCCTTAAAAGAGCGGGTTTCAGAACTGGAAGCAATTGAAAGGTTCTCAGGGAAGGTTGACTTTGGTGAAAAGATAGGCCGGTATTTCCCGCAGGTGGAACACATGAATGAGGCAATCTATGTCCTTTTCGACAGAAAGTACGAATTCGTCAATAAGAAATTTGCCGAACTGTTTGAAATCACATCGGAAGAGATTTGCAGCCCCGATTTCGATCCGATGACATTGGTGGCTCCGGAAAGTCGCCGCTTCATAAAAGATAAATACAGAAAAGGGGCTACCGGCGAATTTAAGGCCCAGCAGTACGAATATACCGGTATGACAAAGAGTGGGTTAATAATTGAGTGTGAGACTTTTGTCCTGTTCATCCCTTATAAATGGGGTGTTGCAATTCATGGAATGCTTCGAAACATCACCGTGCGAAAGCGAATTGACGAGGAACTTCAGAGGAGCCGCAGTGACCTCCAGATTGTTCTGAATTCCATACCTACGAGCATATTTTATACGGACATTAATCACCGGTTTGTACGGGCAAATAAGGCGTTTTGTAAATCCATAGGCTTTCCAATGGAAAATATAATTGGAAAAACATTAACTGAACTATTTCCGAATCTGCCGGAGGAACAGCTGTTTCATTTTTTTGACGTAAATGAGCGGGTCATGAGTTCCGGTGATTCGAAACGGGGATTTATTGAGATTTTTCCATCTGTCCGCGGGAGACGATGGATTCAGAACGACCGGGTTCCCTATCGGGATGACGATGGGAACATAATCGGGGTCATATGCATAGCGATTGACATCAGCGATTTCCGGGAAACGGAAGAAAAACTCTGGTATCTCAGCTTTCACGATGTACTTACCGGACTTTATAACCGGACATATTTTGAAGAAGAGATGTACAGGCTTGAAAAAGGCAGGCAATTTCCAATAAGTGTCGTAGCCATAAAAGTGAACGACCTGCAGGCTGCAAATGATCGTGATGGTATCGAAGCGGGAAATACTCTCCTGCGGCGCACTGCCAAGGTTCTCAAGATATTCCGTACGGAAGATGTTGTAGCCAGGGTCAGTGGTGACAGATTCGCAGCTCTCCTGCCCATGTCCGACAAATTAACCGGAGAAAATATCATCGTACGACTCAGGGAAACACTGGAGGCACAAAACAAACATTACCGCGAAGAGCCGTTAAATCTCTCCTTTGGTGTTGCCACAGGAGAAAAAGGGTTTTTACTGCTGGATGTTCTTAAACAGGCGGAAGTTTCCATGGGTGAGAAATAAACATCTTAAACGCTCTCCTCCATGTGCTCCAAGGATAACTCCCAGTGTATTCATCGATATATCCACCACGGAAAAGGTGCGCCCCGGAACATACAATTGTCCTGTTTCCAGAAATATTCCAAGAAATATCATTGAAAGTGAGGCCTTCATGGCAAACTTTCTTTCAGAATAGCCAACAAGGGGCAGGATAGATAACCAGCAGTATGCAATAAGGTGATAAAGCTTGTCTGCATTCCAGAAATCTACAGGGAATTCGACCCGGGGTAGAAGCGAACAGAAGATGACAACACCGGTAGAACCTGCCCATATTATTGAAATAAATATAGGCCATATTAATTTCAGGTTCTTTTCCCAATCGGTTGGAAGAAAAGGGTTCGGGGGTTCAGAATTCCAAGGTTCAAGTGTTCGTTTTTTAATGATTTTATCTATGGATTTCAGCATTTATAGCTCTCTGCAGTCCACCTGGTGCGGACATGGAATCTTCCCGGCAAAAGGAAGCCAGCCTTTTAAAATTCGCACGCTGACACAGCCGCAGACAGCGGGGAATGCGCTAGTTTTTCCGGTTACCCGAACCCTTGAAGTCTCTACTTAGTATCCATCCGGAAATGGCCCTTTTGGGCGATCTAAAGTGTCAATCTGCGGGATTTCTTGTGCGGCATACATTTCGTATGCCTTAAGCTCAATCCCTTGATTTCCTTAAGCTTGCCCAAAATTGCCTATTTCCGAATTGGAAACGCTATAGTGTCTTTAATTTGTTTCCGGATGGACACTACTTAATCATTTTCAGTGTAGCTGTCGCTTCGTCAGCTCCTTCAAATTTGGAATCAATCTTCAGAGCCTGATTGAGTTCATTTTTAGCCAGATCAGGATTCCCGTTTTTGTAATAAGCCATTCCTAAATGATACTTTATGATAGGCTGATCCGGAACCTTGGCACTTGCCTCCTTAAGGTATGTAATGGCTCTGGTTGGAATATTCTTCTTGTAATATATCCATCCCAGTGTATCAGCAACATGAGGATCATCCGGAGCCTGTTCTTTCGCTTTCTGGGCTAAATTAAGCGCCTCATCTATGTTCCCTCCTCTTTCTGCGTACAGAAATGCAAGGTTATTTGCTGCAGGAGCAAAGCCGGGATTTATTTTCAGAGCCTTTTGATAATGCTCTTTTGCCTCATCATATTTCTTCTCACTCTCATAAATCATTCCAAGAGCCATATGGGCATTCAGAGAATCAGGATCTTTTTCGACTGTTTTGATATATGCACTTTTTGCCTTATCGACCAGCTTCTGACGCATATAAAAGCCGGCAACAGACAACTGCATGGCTATTGAATCCGGTTTTACCTCGATTGCCTTTTTGAAGTTTTTTTCGGCATTTGTGATATCTTTGTTAACTTCATAAAGGCGCCCGATCAGGTTGTAGAAGAAAGGATTATCAGGAGATATCTTGATCTGATTCTCAACCCTGTCAAAAGCCTTTATGTAATCCTTATTATTCATATGGACTGCGACGATAAGCTGCAGGGGTTCCGTGTAATTTGGCTGCAGGGAGAGCGCTTTTTCAAAATATGACATCGCCTCACTTACTTTCTTCTGAATGAGCAGTATCCTGCCTTTTTGTGTGTAAGCTGCCGGGTTATTGGGAGCAATTTTCAGCAGCGCATCAAAGCTGTTTAAAGCTTCAGGAATATTTTTTTTCATGAGATAAGCATTCCCGATGACCATATAAGCCTGTATATTTTTAGGATGGTCATTCAGTACTGCTTTTGCTTCATCCACAGCCTGGTCGGATGCGCCATCTCTCATGTAGATTTCTGCAAGCAGCAGCCGGGGTTCGGGCCATTTGGGGCTCTGTTTTATTGCTTCGGTAAGCGCTGTTTTTGCCTGCTGTACATCCCTGTTTCCATAATGGGCCATGGCCAGAAGATAGTGCGCCATAGGATTTTTCGGGTTATCCTTCAAGTAAGACTGGAAAAGGTTTTGAGCTTCATTGAACTGGTTCCTTATTAAAAATAACCTTCCTTTCAAGAGAAGCCCTTCATAGCTTTTAGGATTAATCTTGAAAATTTTTTCCGTTTCCTTAAGACCTTCGTCATACCTCTTTTCAGTTATATAAAAATCCGCCAGCCTTGCTAATGCCTGGATATTTTTCGGATCATCAATAACAGCCTCTTTAAAGATAACTTCAGCCTTATCTTTTTTCCCCCATGCAAGGTAGAAGTTTCCAAGGTGCATGCGGACAGGAACGTCTTTCGGCGATAATTCCGCGCCTTTTAAAAACTGCTTTTCCGCTTCTTCAAGTCTGTTTGTGGCGGCATAGAAATTCCCCAGCGTCATGTATGTGTTCGAATCTTTTGGCGCAATTTCAACAGCTTTGAGATATTCACGCTCCGAGATATCTGTTTTGCCTGAACGCAGATAAAACTCAGCAAGGGCGAAGCGTGCCCTGAGATTTTTTTCGTCGGATTTGACGGCAGCCAAAAACATCTCCTCTGCCTGGGAGAAATCTTTTTTTAGAATAAAGAGGTTGGCCAGAATCGAGTATGCCTCCAGTTTCTTGTCTCCTTCAACGGCTTTCTTTGCATCAAGAATGGCCTCATCAATGTTCCGTTCTGAAGCATGAATACCGCTCTTCAGGAGGTGTGCCGAAGAATTGTTCGCATCTTTTGAAAGCACAATCTCCGCCTCTTCTTTTGCTTTTTCACGGTTTCCTCCCATGAGATACAGATTGCCCAACTGGTTGTGGGCTTCTGCCATGCCGGGATCGAGCTCTATAGTTCGTGACAACTCGGAAAAGGCATTCTTGAATAATCCGGTCTTCAGATAGGCCAGCGCAAGTTTGTAATGAGCTTTCGTATGTTCAGGGTCAATCTTAACAACATTCTTATACTCAAGTATGGCTTCACTCAGTTTGTTTTCAATGAAATACTGTTCAGCTTTCTTCAGGTGCCTCTCTTTTTTTGCCTCTTTTGAGCATCCCGAGATGATTAAAAAAAGAGAACAGATCAAAATGAGGGAAGCGATAAAACGCCAACGCTTTCTGTATAGTTGCATTTTTCCGGCTCCTAATATTGTATAAAGGTTTGGGTTCAAGGGTTTGGGACCCCTATCCCATTGCCCCTTGAATCCCATTCATATCAAAGATGATTAAGTATTATTGATACACAACTAGTTCATTTCATATCATAGTGGTATTCTTTGTATGTTTCAAGAAATTTATCATGAGACGGGACAGAAAGAGAAAGAAACTGCAAAACCGAAACCATAGCCTCATGGGTTTTAGAATCTGCAGAGCCTGGCAATGATTTCTTCCTGGGCTTCCTTCGAAAGATCGGCGAAATAGGCGCAGTAGCCGGCTACTCTTACCGTAAGCCATTTGTATTCGACGGGATTTGCCTGTGCTTTTTTCAGAATCTCGGGTGTCAGGGCATTGAACTGAACCTGCATTCCGCCATTTTTGAAATAGCCGTTCAGAAGAAGGTCAAAAAGTTCAAACCCACGTTTGTTGTTGATAATAACCGGATCAAGTCCCATCTGGAGATTCACTCCATTTGCAGCCTTTATAAAATCGACCGATGATACCGAATTCAAAAATGCGGTAGGTCCCATGTCTGATGATTCTGCGGCCGGAGTTATCCCGTTTGACAGAGGCATTCCCGCCAGCCTTCCGGAAGGAAGACCTGAAACATATTTCCCGAATGCTATATGAGCCGTTACGCTGTAAAAACCCGGGATGTAAATCCCGCCCCGCGGGTTTTTGTGTTTTGTTACTTCGTCCGAATAGATGCCTGCAACAATCCTTGCATAAATGTTTCCGGATGAATTATCCCGTCCGTATCTGGGAGTCTTGTTGAGTATAAATTGTCTTATATTCTCCCTGCCCTCAAAGTTATTTCTCGCTGCTGCAACAAGTTCCGAAAGGCTCAGTTTCTTTTCCTGATACACAAGCCGGTCAATCGCGGCAAACGAGTCGGCAACATCGGCGACCCCGACTCCCTGTACCCCGGTGAAATTGTATTTTGCGCCACCTGCCGTAACATCCAGTCCTTTTTCTACCGGCCCTTCGATAAACGATGAAAGAAGAGGCGACGGATAATAATCCCTGTGGGTTTCTCCGAGAAGGTTTGTCCCGTCAACCATCATCTTGACAACATGCGCAGTCTGCCGCCTGAATGCGTTTACCACGTCATCCATGCTTACGAAGCTTTCAAGCGGGCCTGTATCCGGTCCGATTGTTTCCTTCAGAAGAAGAGATTTCCCTTTGTTCAATGCAAGTTCAAGGCAAAGGGGAAGATTGATTAAAGCCGCATCAGTCGATCCCATGGTCTTTCCCTGCGGATTCGGTTCAACACATCCGAGAGGGGCGTAATCCCTTGCATCCTTAAGGGAGCAGCCCGCATTTACCAGCGATGGAATAATCACATTGTCGTTGTATATGGACGGATGCGGAGAGCCCGAAGAAACTGAATCATAGACACTCTTTTTGAACTCTTTCGGAGTTTCTTCATGAATTCTTGCATAAAGGTTAGGAAGAGGTGTGGCAAGGTCTCTGACGGATTCGAGAATGATACCGGATAGCTCATTTGTCGAGTCACGACCCTCTTCATCTAAACCGCCTACGCATAAACCCTGGCTGGTAAGAAGACCGCTGAAGTATTCATTGAATTTACCGGGGTAAAACGGCAGGAACTCGCAAACCTTGAGAAAGAAACACTGTAAAAGTTCCCGCGCGCTTTCAGGGGTTATTTCTTTTGAATCGATTCCTTTTTTGTACAGGAGATAAAGATACCGGTCCATTCTCCCGAAGGAGATGGCATTGTCATAATTCTCCTGGTAGAGAGATAAGTGCGTAAACCAGATTGCCTGAAGGGCCTGATGAAAGTTTGCCGGAGGATTAGCGGGGACTTTTTTGCAGTTTTCAGCTATTTTCAGGAGCTCATTTTTCCGCGCCTGATCCTTTTCAGTACCGGCAAGCCTTTCGGCTTCTTTTGCGTATCTTTCCGCGAACTCGATAACTCCCGAAAGAGCGATGAGAGCTGCCGAATAAAAATCTCGTTTCTTTTTATCCTCTTCGCGTTCGAGCCTCAAATTTATTTCCCTTACGATTCCGGAGATTCCATTTTCAATTAGAAGACTGTAATCCGGAGTGATATGCGAAATGCCTGCAAATTCAGTGAGGACATATACCCCGTAGAGCGAAAAGAGCCGGAAGGGCTCGAATTTTTTCATGCCTATAACGACTTTTTCCGGCTCAACCTTTATCCTGCTGAATATGAACCCCCTGAATGAACCTGGAAGATTCATGAACCACCGGTTAAGAAGATTTCCTGTGAACAGCATGAACTTTCCGCTTAATCTTTTCGAAATGATCCTGCTTATGGATAGCGCTCCTACGGTTTTTTCCACCCAGAACGGAAAGATGCTTTTTTCAAATTCATCAATACCTTTTTTGTCTATGTGAAAAGCGTTTGTTTTTCTTTTGTCGATCATCCTGATTTCAGGCAGCATTGCAAGGCTTGAAAATTCAGGGTAGAGCATTGCAGAATTTCTTTTAGAGGATATGGCGCCTGTTATCAGTTCTTCCGGATAAATTATTACCGGCATATTCTCAAGTATGTATGAAACGGCCTTTGCCCTTGTGATGACAGCCGGATCTTCAGGCTGTCGGTAATCCCTGTAAAATTCAGTGAGCAACCTTGCGCGCTCGAGGCAAATGCTTCTCGGTGAATTCTCAATTTCCGACTTTAAAGATGAAATTCTATGTGAAAGGTTATTCATGTTTCCGGGTCCTGATATCTGGTTCAAGGTTCAAGGAACAAGGAACAAGGTTCTTATTCAAATTTGCGGCGGGTTTTTATTAAACCATTCAGCATTGATGACAACTCACTTGACTCTTTAAGCCATTTATCGCCTTTGTCTTTGTCAATGTATCCTATTTGCATGCCGATGTATATCTGTGTTCTCAACTCACCGCACGATCCTTTTGCATAAGATAGGAAATTAACTGATTCTTTATATGATACTCTTTCAAAACCCTCGGCAATATTGCTTGGTATCGATAACCCGGATCGGGTAATTTGATCCCTGAATCCATAATCTTTTAAATAGCTCAGCTCTTTATAAATATCCACACTTAAACTGATTGCACGTTTCCATACATCAAGGTCTTCAAATCTCATTCTTTCTCCTCGCTTTTTTTGCCTTGGCCCTTGCTCCTTGAACCTTGCACCTTTCCTCTTCCAGCCTTAAAAGATCACTTCAATCCCATTCTTTCTGAAAATCTCCGCCTTTTCCCCAAGCGCCTCTTCGCTAAGCGAAGAGGCGCCAAGGGGCTTGATTGTATCGTGCAGTTTTTTGAGCTTGTTCTCCCACATCCGGTGATACGGGAGAAGATTGACCGAAGATTCGCCTGCATTTTTTATAAAAAGAGCAACGGCTTCAAGTTCTTCATCGCTGTCATTCATGCCAGGAACAACAGGCATGCGTATTCTGCGGGGAATTCCCGCCCCGATTATTTTGCCCAGGTTATCATGAATCAAACCATTATCTCTTCCGGTCAGTCTCTCATGAAGCTTTTTTGTGACGGCTTTTATATCGAACAGGACAAGATCAACCATTGAAAGCAAAGGTTCGGCTTTTTCCCAGTCGAAATATCCTGAGGTTTCGACCGCAACATGTATTTTATTTTCCTTTAAAACAGGCAGAAGCTCTTTAATGAATACGCTTTTAAGCATCGGTTCTCCTCCGCTTAAAGTAACTCCGCCTTCAGGGCCATAGTAATCAATGTCTTTGAAAAGCTCAGTTACAAGTTCTGTCACGGAATATTGCTTTGCCGCAGGCTCAAGCGCCTTTGAGGGGCATACGAGAGTACAGGCAAACTGACCTTTGCATGATTCGCGGTTAATAGAGGGACGGCCGTTAAAACTTATCGCTGAATTCGGGCATGCTTTTACGCACTCACCACATGAAATGCATCTTTCTTCCGAAAAAACCAGCTCGTTTTCAAATTTCAAAGCTTCCGGGTTCTGGCACCAGAGGCAGCGAAGATTGCATCCCTTGAAAAAAACCGTGCTCCTTATTCCGGGGCCGTCATGAACGGAAAATCTTTGGATATTGCAGATAAGAGCGGTAGCCACTGGTTTGTGGTTTATGGTTTCCTGTTTACGGTTCATAGCCTGTTGTTTCTGGTTTGTTTTATTTTAACTTTGCACTCGGTTCCTTATCCCCGGCCACTGACAACTAATAATCCGCCGGATTTTAAGCCCTGCTGCGAAAGCTTTGCGGAACATCCTTTAATAAGCTTTCTGCGACAAGCCGCGGGAAATGCGCTCACTGTTTTGATTCAAGACTCTCGCTGCTGTGATATTTTTTACTTTTACCAGATTACAACCAATTTTAAAAGCCAAAAGCCCTTCACCTGGGAGAGATTTGCGTAACATCTGATTAAAGGGCTGACAGAGGTAATGGGTTCTACCATTTCCGGGATAACCCTGACCCCTTCGGCTGTGATGGAGCCGGTTGTACAGTTGATTCCGCCCGAGGAATTTATCCATTCGAATACTTCTCCGAGATCCTTCAGGGACGAAAATCAAAGGAATCAAAATATACCATGTTATAGACATTTTCCCGACACGGCATTCCGAATCGTTTTGCCTGCGACCATATATACAGACATGGCTTGAGATAGTTATTGAATATCCCACCGGTATTCTATATTTCCTATTACGGTTGTTTCTTTTGCTGCAAACTCCAGAAAATTTTCTTTTTTCAAATAACCCGTAAGGTGAACCGATCATGATGTGAAAAAACCTGTTGTTTCTGAATGTATTGTTTTCAAAACGTGGTTGCGCATGAGCTGGTGGCTTGTTCCGCTTATTCCAAGCAAACTTAAACGGTTGTCTGTAGACCTTCAATCGAATATTTCGGAGTTTCCTTCGAATATAGTCATCGGAATTCCGCACCCCCTGATCTCAAGACCTCTTATTAGACCGGCTTTTCGCTTTCTGACCGTATGAAATTAATCGAAAGGGCCTCCGTCAATGACTGCCTACAATATTATTCCTGCTTACTAAAATTTGAAGCTCACTGGTTATTTCCATAAATGTGTCCGGTCAGGCAGTTATTCCGACGGGAAGCGCCATTTTTCATGAGTGACTGTTGACTCGGCAGGACAAGTGTGATAGGCGCATACCGATAAAGGTGCTGATACTTTCAGGTTGCCACCCGGTTTGTTTAACCCTTTTGATAAATGAAGGAGAAAATCAGTATGGCGTTCCAGGATTTTTCCTACCAGTTCGTTCAGGGTCTTTCGGAGATTCACAGGTCACTTGATTTGAAAGAGACAAAGGAAGCTGCCGTCAGTGTTGTATCGCGGGTTTTTGGGGCAAAAGGCGCCTCTCTGCTTCTTTTTGATCGCACGCATGAGACCATGAAGCTTTCAGAGTCGTTTGGCCTTAGTGAAGCCTACAAGATCAAGGGGGATGTCAATCCTAAAAAAAGCATTGGCGAGACGCTCCATGGGAACGTTGTTGTGATTCGGGATGTCGCCACGGACCCCAATCTGCAGTATCCCCAGGAAGCATTGCAGGAAGGGATTAAAAGTATCGTAGGGCTTCCGGTTGCCGTCGGAAACATCCTGGTCGGCACGCTCCGGCTCTATTTCGACAGGCCCCGGGATATTACGTGGGAAGAAATGGAATATCTCAAGATGATGGCGCTTCATGTGGGACTGTCGTTAAGAAAATCATTTTATTTTGACGCCATCAAGAACTCGACCACCAATATTCATTTAATGCCTCCGTTCAAGGTCAGCGAATCGATGCTGAACCTGGTAAAGACGGCAACCCTTTCGGGTAATTCCATGGGCTGTTCACTTTTTCTGGTCAAGCAGTCGGACGGGATGCTGGAGCGGGTAGCCTCTTTCGGTCTGAGCGAGAATTATCTGTCAAAAGGGGTAGTCTCCATCGCGCACAGCATCGGAGAAGTGTCCACCGGAAAGCCGGTTGTCGTAACAAAAGTTGCGACAGACCCGCGTATTCAGTACCGCGAGCAGGCCCTTCAGGAGAACATCAAGGCCGTCATCGGTTATCCGGTGAAAGTGGGTTCGAAGATTGTCGGCGCGCTGCGGTGGTATTATGACTTTGAATTTGAACCCGACAAGGACCACCTGACGTGGAAGGAATACCTTGCGATCAACGTCGGCCTGGCAATCGAAAAAAATCAGCTTCTGATCCAGCTCAAGACACGACAGGACTGGTATGCCGATATTCTGTTCGAGATGGATGCCAAGCCCTACAATGTTCCTGAATAAGAATGAGCCGGCCCGGCCCCGGCCGCTCTGAAAAATAAGGATGCCTTATAACCAGCGTTTTTTGTCCAGCAGCGATTTTGCATAGTCCTGGCGTGTTTTTCGCGTTCCGGTATTTGGAATTTCAAAGCTCAGGGCGTGAGCAGTGCATGCCGCTACGCATGCCGGTTTTTCATCCGCATCGACGCGGTCCATGCAGTAGTCGCATTTTAATACCTTTCCGCTCGATTTATCCCATTGGGGAACTCTCCAGGGGCAGGCGTCGATACAGGCTTTGCACCCGACGCAGAGCCGGGCTTCCACAAAAACGATTCCATCCTCTGGCCGCTTTTTAATGGCGTCTGTGGGGCAAGCTGCCATGCACCATGGTTCTTCGCAATGAAAGCACGCCCTGAAGGCTGAAAGAATCCGGATTTTTCCTTCCTCGCAAATCGCCTCTGAAGTAACCAGTAATCCCATCCAGACATCGGAAGCAGTCCGATGGGCCTCCTGGCAGTGTACCTCACATGCCTTGCAGGCAATGCATCGCCTTGGGTCAAATTGAATATGGCGGTTGTTCATCTCGTTCCAGTTTATTTGCAGGGTTTACAGGCTGAAAATCTGTCGGCTGAACCTATAAAACTGATAACGTTGTGTCAAGGGTTCTTTTCATGCAAAGGTAAAAACCAATATGGTTCAGCGCAATGCGGGAATAAGTGAAAGCCGCGATTTCATTTTTTCCGGGGTTATTCTTCTTGAAAGTCATCGGGGATTATGTTATGCGTGCAAAAAAAATTGTTGTCTGACCCGTGCTTTATCGGAATTTTGATGGCTTTTTTGTTTTAATCTCTGCGTTTAGCTTTATCCTCCGTCATCGCGGCTTAATGCGCCTCATGGACATGCTTTGCTCGCCTTGATCTTGAACAGAAGAGATACCGGTTCCGTGCCATCCCGATTTCGACTTTGTACGCGTTAACCTTTAATTAATGTTTCCACACCGAAAGGGACTTTGTCATGCCGGAGAAAACCATATTCAGTATCTGTGGTATGTGTTCTGTTCACTGCCCTGTTCAGATCAATATTCAAAATGGTGAATGCAGGTTTATTCAGGGAAATCAATATGTTCCAGGTATCAAAGGGGCTTTGTGCGTGCGCGGGGCAGCCGGGCTTGAACTGAACATGGATGATGAACGGCCGCAGTTTCCGATGATTCGAAAAGGAGAGAGAGGAGAAGGCCGCTGGCTGCGGGTTTCCTGGGATGATGCTCTGGACCGGGTGGCTGAAAAAATTTCTGCAATCCAGTCTCAGCATGGCAAAGAAAGCCTGATGTGGTCGGACAGCGGCGACTGTTTTTCAGACCTTAACGCTGCGTTTGTCCGCGGGCTGGGTTCTCCCAATTATCATACCAGCAGTTCAAGCTTCGATATCAATGTGCATCATGCCGCACAGTCGCTTTTCGGATTTGGCGGGGATGAGCTGGTCTTTGATTACAAAAAAGCGAGGTATGTCATTCTCCAGACCCGTAATCTTTTTGAATCCATCGACGTTAAAGAGGTCAATGATCTGCTTGATGGCCTTGAAGCCGGATGTAAGCTTGCGGTTATCGATATTCGGGCAACTGTTTCATCGGCCAAGGCCGACCGCTTTATGCTGATCCGTCCCGGCACAGACTATGCGTTGAATCTTTCCGTTATCAATCTTCTTTTGACTCAGCAGCTTTACAACGCCGTATTTGCGCAGACGTGGATCAGCGATATAGAGGCCCTGCTTGCTTTTGTCGCTCCGTATACGCCGAAATGGGCTGAAGCAGAGACCGGGATCCCGGAAGAGGCCATAATATCACTTGTTCAGGAAATCGCCGGGGCAGCGCCTGCCGTCATCTGGCATCCGGGCAGAATGACAGCCCGCTACAAAGATTCGTTTTATGTCAGCCGTACGGCGTTTATAATCAATTCGCTGCTGGGCTCCATCGGCGCCCGAGGCGGGCTGGCCCTTGCCGCGAAACCGGAAAGCGTCGGGCGCAAAGGCTTAAAAAAACTGGTGGATCTGTTGCCTGAAGCCGGAGGAATCCGTGCTGACGGAGTGGGTTCCGAATACCCTCTTTTTGATGCGAAGAGGGGGCTGCTGCACCGGGCTTTTCAGGCAGTTTGGACCGAAAAGCCTTATCCGGTTAAAGCCTATATGAGTTTTGGTCATGATCCGCTGTCTGAACATGCTGATCCGGCCGCTTTAACGCGGATTCTGGATAAGCTGGAGCTTATAGTCTGTGCTTCCCCGTTCTGGTCTCAGACCGCCTGGTATGCGGATATTGTGCTGCCGGTATCCTCGTATCTGGAACAGGAGAGTATTCTTATTCAGCAAAACGGTCTTAAGCCCGGCTTTGCAGTCCGGTTTCGCTGCCTCGACCCCGTATTTGACAGCCGGCCGGATTGGAGAATAATTACAGAGCTTTCAAAGCGCCTTGGAATTACCGAGTTGTCCTTTGACAGTATTCAGGATATCTGGAGCTACCAGCTCCGGGAAACCGGCGTTTCGATGGAAGATTTTGAAGAACGGGGGCTGGTTGAATTGACGCGGAAACCGGTTTACGAAAAACTCAGCGCGGAGCGGTTGAATACAACCAGCAGTAAGATCGAAATAATCAACTCCTTATGGGAGAAGGCGGGTATTGCCTCCCTTAAGCCCCATGCCTCCATGCCTGTTCCGGAAAAGGGGCTTTATCGTCTTACCATCGGCGGTTGCGCGCTTCATGTACAGGGCCATACGATCAACAACCGGAGACTTTTTCCGAGGATGCCTGAAAACGAGCTGTGGATGCATGATTCGGTTGCCATTGATATGGGAGTGTCTGACGGAGAGAGCGTAGAGATCTCAGGCAATGGATATTGCGCCGCAATAAAAGTCCGTATCAGCCGGTACATGCACCCGGAAGCCGTGTTTATGGTTCATGGCTTTGGCAGAAGCATTCCTGCGGAATCCAGAGCCTGCGGGAAGGGGGTTTCGGATATTGCGCTGATGAGCGGCGGATTGGGGCAGTGGGACCCGGCCGGAGGCGGACTGGCATTTCAGGAGCATTTCGTATCGTTTAAAAAGCGATAATCCGGGATAGCGGCGGGGCGCCTCAATCCTGAAGAATTAGACAAGTTTATAATACGCCGCAATAACGAATGATTAAACTCGATGCGGATATCGGCCTTTAGGCTTTGCCGTAATTGAAGCTCCCCGCCGCAGAGCGAGCGGGGAATCTTCACCGCATGGAATATCATCTGTTTTTAATTTGCTCGCTAACCCCGCCGCAAGCAGCGGGGTTAGCGCTCGCTGTTCGGTTCATTTGTTCTTGACAGGATAAAGAGCATCAGTGTAAGCGGACATAATTTATTTTTCGGAAACCTTATTCCAATCCGGACACGGGTTATAATTTCATGCAGTTTGACTGGTTGAATTTTGCAATTATATTGTTTCTGTTTGCCGGACTTGCCTTTGGCGGTCTTCCGGTTGTTCTTTCGTTATTTTTGTCCCCAAAAAGCAAAGCCGGCGATTTATCCCTTCCCTATGAATGCGGAATAAACCCCCTGGGGTCGGCGCGCGTGAATTTTGGCATCAATTATTATTATTATGCGCTGTTGTTTCTTGCCTTTGATGTTGATGTACTGTACCTGTTTCCGGTATCTGTCATTTATTCAAAAAGTCCCGGCTGGGTCCTGTTCTGGGAACTGTCCGTTTTTTTGGGAATTCTCGGGTTTGCGGTGATATATTTCTGGCGCAAAGGAGTGTTTACATGGCCGAAAAGGATAACCTTCTAAAACAGGTCGTTGCGGGTACGGGTGAGGCTTTGCCGCTGATTAAGATAGAACCCGTTCAGCAGATCGTGGATCTGTGCAGGGCCATGTCCTTGTGGCCCATGACGTTCGGGTTGGCCTGTTGCGCTATTGAAATGATGGCTGCCGGCATGGCGAGATTTGATATTTCCAGGTTCGGAGCGGAGGTTTTTCGCCCGTCCCCAAGGCAGGCTGATCTTATGATAGTTGCCGGAACGGTTTCAAAGAAGATGGCGCCTGCCGTTGTCCGGCTTTATGAGCAGATGCCGGCTCCCAAATGGGTAATGGCGCTTGGAAATTGCGCCATATCAGGCGGCCCGTTCAGCTTTGAGGGGCAGTATGGCATTATTGAGGGAGTGGACCGTCTGATTCCGGTAGATGTCTATGTGCCGGGCTGCCCTCCCAGACCTGAGGGATTGCTTGAAGGATTGTTTGAGCTTCAAAAGAAACTGACCGGCCGGCGGTGGTGGCCGGAACCCAAAGAACATTACCGTATATGAAAAAACAACTTATTAATCGCTCAGTCCCTGAAGTTCTGCCCGGCTGTAAAGACCGCGGAAACGTGGTTTCCGATTATGCCAAAACCGGGTTTTATGCAGGGATGTTTATAGAAAAAGCACATCTGCTGAACTTTGCCGCCATTCTTTTTGAAAAGGGCTATTTTCTCGAAGATATTTCGGGCGTCGATGTTCAGGAGGGAATTCTTGTGGTTTATCATTTCGACCGGTATGACCGGTCTGAACGGCTTACCGTCCGGGTGCTGGTCTCCCATGATGCTCCGTCGGTTCCGTCCATTGTTTCCGTATTCAGCGGCGCAGACTGGCACGAACGGGAATGCTTTGATTTTTTTGGTGTTGTTTTTGAAAACCATCCAAACCTAAAACCGCTTCTTCTTCCCGATGATCTCGGTGTGCATCCATTGTTAAAAGAAAAAAACCGGCAGTCGCTTTATGCGATGCTGCCGTTTGATCAGCTTGTTGACTGCAATTCCTCATAACGGCCGCTTAAAACGCCGGAGGTAAATTAGCTGTTATTCTTTATTTAAGCAAAGCTGTTCACAACCGTGACCTATTGTGTGACAGGCAGGAAAGGCGAGGGCGTGAGTCGGTTTGCAACCGTTTTATGAAAAGCCCGGTCAGCATGTTTTGTTTTTAACCGTCAATTTTACATTATGAAGATTTTGGACTGCAAACATTAAGCAAGAGGCATACCCGGAAGGATACCATGAAGAGTCGTTACTCCATTATCCAAGATAAAGAACGATGTATCGGTTGTCTGAGCTGTGAGGTTTATTGCCTTCAGAACAAGCAGCTCTCGGAAGGCCCCCGGCTGTGTGAAATCGTGGTGCTGGGCAAACGAAAACTGAGTGGCATTCCCCGCGAAGCCTACATTTATATGTCCTGTTTTCACTGCGAAAACCCGGCCTGTGTCGCCGCTTGCCCGACAGGCGCCATGAAAAAGCGCGAATCCGACGGTATTGTTTATGTGGATTTTGACCGCTGCATCGGATGTAAGTCCTGCATGGTGGCCTGTCCCTGGGGAGCGGTCCAGTGGAATCCCGCAACACAGAAAGTAGTCAAGTGCGATTTATGTATGGATCGGGTGGATCAGGGGCTCAAGCCGGCCTGCGTAACGGTTTGCACAACCGGATGCCTGAGCTTTAAGGATCTGAGCGAAAGCGACTCGGATTCAGATTAGTTGTTTTGTCAATCTGTACCCTTTTAAATAGAATGAAGGGCAATAAGCATCTTTGATTGCCATCAGGTCTGATGCTCTATTAAAAAGTCATATGTGAGAATATTAAGACTTCCGACGAGTTCGTCGGATGATGGGTTGCCGCAAAGCGGCATAAAATTGCTTTTTACGAGTCCATCAAGTCTAAGGAGGCGTGAATGTCGGGAACAGCGTGTGCGTGCCGGGAGATAAAAAGCAGGGAAATCGAAATCGATTATAATCTTCTGGATAAAATCATTCGTGTTGATTATGGCGGGAACAAAGAAGCCATGATCATGATGATGCAGGCAATTCAGCAGGTTTACCGATTTTTACCTGAAGCTGCCGTGCAATATTTATCCCAGGTTATCGATGTTCCGACTACCAAAATTTATGAAGTGGCAACGTTTTACGCATCGTTCAGCCTTGAACCCAAGGGAAAGTACATTCTCAGCGTTTGTACGGGCACTGCCTGCCATTTGAGAGGAAGCGGAGGCATGGTTGAGCACATATCCAAACGGCTTGGAATAACCCCGGGTAAAACCACTTCTGATCTGAAACTGACCCTGGAAACAGTCAACTGCGTCGGAGCATGCGCTGTAGCCCCGGTCGTGGTTATTGATGAGAAGTGTCACCCCAAGGCGGATATATCCATGCTGAACGATTTCATTGATCATCTAAATGCGGAATAAGGGAATCATGATATGACCGAAGCAATTCAAACCGCAATTTTACCCTCTGAAGCCGCAAAAATTATGAGCCCTGAGGGTCTGGCGCTTTTCCGGCAGGAACTTCTATCCGGACACGATCCGAATGCGCCATTGGTTCTTGTCTGCTGCGGCACCGGGTGCCGGGCAGCCGGCAGTGTCGCGGTCGTGGATAAGTTCAGGCAGGTGCTCTCCGGAACCGCCTGGAACGGAAAAGTCGTTCCCATGATCAAACACACCGGATGTCATGGATTGTGCTCCCGGGGCCCACTGGTGGTAATCGAGCCGGGAGACCTGTTTTATCAGCGGGTCACGGTTGATGACGTGGAAGAGATCGTCAATAAAACGATTTTAAACAATGAAACCATCGCAAGACTTCAATACAAGCCCGCAAACTCCAAAGAGGTCATTTCCAAAACAAGCGATATTCCCTATTACGCCAAGCAGACCCGCCTGGTTTTGAAGAATATCGGGAAAGTGGATCCGACTGATATCAGAGACTCAATCATGCGCGGAAGTTATTCGGCTCTGGCCAAGGTGCTGACACGGATGTCGCCGCAGGATGTCATCAATGAAGTTGCCGATTCCAAACTGAGGGGCCGCGGCGGGGCCGGATTCCCCACGGGGCTTAAATGGGAATCCTGCGCCAGGCAGGAAGGCACCCGTTATGTCATCTGCAATGCGGACGAGGGGGATCCCGGGGCCTTCATGGACGGGGCGCTTCTCGAGGGAGATCCTCACAGCGTTCTGGAAGGCATGGCCATCTGCGCGTATGCTATAGGGTCCAACCGCGGATACATGTACGTGCGGGCGGAATATCCGATGGCCGTGAAGACCCTGACAATTGCAATTCCCCAGGCTGAAGCGCTCGGCCTTCTGGGTGAAAATATCATGGGAACCGGTTTTAATTTCAAAGTGACCATATCTACCGGCGCCGGAGCATTTGTCTGCGGCGAATCTTCCGCCCTGATGGCGTCTCTGGAAGGAAAAGTCGGGAGACCCAGGCCGAAATATATCCGTTCCGTTGAAAAGGGGTTCAGGGACAGCCCCTCGAACCTCAACAACGTGGAAACCTACGCGAACATCCCCGGCATTATCACCAATGGCGCTGAATGGTATAAATCCTATGGAACCCAACGATCCTCCGGAACCAAGGTGTTTGCCCTGACCGGCAATGTCAACAACATCGGACTGGTTGAGGTTCCCATGGGAATCTCGCTGATGGAAATAGTTTTCGGCATCGGAGGGGGAATTCCTAATAAAAGGGCATTAAAGGGAGTTCAGACCGGCGGGCCTTCGGGCGGTTGTATTCCAATTCCGCACACGATCCCCGACATCAACGTGGGATACGGAAAACTAGCGGAAGTCGGATCTATCATGGGTTCCGGCGGAATGATCGTCATGGATGAAGACACCTGCATGGTTGAGGTGGCCCGGTATTTCGTCAACTTCCTGTTCCAGGAGTCGTGCGGGCAGTGTACGCCCTGCCGGGAAGGACTGATCCGGATGCGGGAAATACTGACCCGGATTACCCAGGGCCAGGGAAAAGAAGGAGATATAGAGCTGCTGGAAGAAATCGGCAATTTCACCAATAGTTTTTCGCTTTGCGGCCTTGGAACCTCGGCGGCAAACCCTGTACTGTCAACAATCCGGTATTTCCGCGAAGAGTACAATGCCCATGTCCGGGATAAGAAATGCCCTGCTGGTGTCTGTAAACCCCTGTTCCACTATGAAATTAATCCGGAAACATGCACCGGCTGCGGACTCTGCAAGTCAAAATGTCCGGTCAAAGCCATTTCAGGGGAGAAGAAGAAAACGCATGTCATAGATCAGTCACTTTGCATCAAGTGCATGGAATGTTACAAGGGTTGTAAATTCAGAAGCGTCATAATCAAGTGATAGTGTTATTGTTCCCGCGGATCGCATACGCGCCCGTACCAGAACGGAACAGATTATATTCATCACGTTAAAGGACAACATCGATGAAAGTCCTCAACATTGTATTAAACGGTAAAGCAGTTACCGCAAAGGCAGGCCAGACGATTCTTGAACTGGCAAGGGAAAACGGCGTCTTTATCCCGACGCTTTGCGACAGCCCTGCTCTTGAGCCTGCAGCCATGTGCCGGCTGTGCACAGTCCAGGTTATTGAGGGCAACCGGCCTAAATTTGTAACCGCCTGCAATTTTCCTCTGAGACGGGACGCTGAGGTCGTGACCGATTCCCCGGAAGTTCGCCATGGCCGAAAGCTGATTATCGAACTTCTGATGGCCAGATGCCCGACCTCTCCTGAACTGCAGCGGCTGGCTGTTGATTACGGCTGTGATCTGGAGCGGTTCTCGCCTTTAAATGACGATTGTGTTGTCTGCGGCCTTTGCACGCGGGCCTGTGAAGCGGTTACCGGCAGGACATTGTCCCTGGCCGGAAGGGGCACGGCCATTCATGTGGATACGGCGTTTCAGAAAGCCTCGGCCTTTTGTATCGGCTGCGGCGCGTGCGTTCAGATCTGTCCGGTTAAAAAAATCGCCATGGAAGATGTGGACGGAGAGCGCCGGATTATCCTTCATGGAAGAATAGCATCCCGGGTAAAATTGCCCAGGTGCACATCATGCGGAAAATATTTCGGTCCGGTTATCGATCTGAATCAGGTCATGGAGCGCATGGGCGAGCGTCTGATCCCGCCTCCGAATGCAACGATATGCCCGGAGTGTTCCAGAAGGAATCTGGCGATTAAACTTGGCAGGCGGCATTTCGAACAATACGGCGTTTTCGAAGAAGAAGGTCAGGCAAATGCCGGATAAAGCCCCTTTCAATCTTGACGGCGATTACTATTCGTCCCGGTTTTCAGAACTCAGCAAGGGAGAAGGCGATACCCTTATTCTGAATCTGGGGCCTCAGCATCCGTCCACCCACGGCGTGCTCCGGGTCATCGTGGAACTTGACGGTGAATATGTTAAAAGAGCGGAACCGGTTCTGGGATATATTCACCGGATGCATGAGAAAATGGCTGAGATCAAAACCTATGTTCAATACCTGCCCAATATGGGCCGTGTAGATTACCTGCATGCGCTGGCCTGGAACTGGGCTTATGTGGGCGCGGTCGAAAAGCTTATGGAACTTGAGGTGCCGGGCCGCGCCGAATACATCCGGGTTATTACCTGCGAGCTGAACCGGATATCATCGCATTTGCTCTGGTGGGGCGCCTATGTTCTGGATCTTGGCGGTTTTACGCCTATTCTTTATGCCTTCGACGACCGGGAGCTCCTCATGGATATTCTCCAGCTTCCGACCGGCTCCCGGCTTACCTATTGTTATTACAGATTCGGCGGGGTCTCGGCGGATCTGACGGAGACTTTTATGACCCGGACCCGTAACTTTATTGAGCGTTTCAAGACCCGGATTCCGATGTATCACGATCTTGTAACAGGAAATATGATATTGCGGGGAAGATGCGAGGAGATCGGCGCGCTCCCGGTTGAAATGGCCAGGCGCTACGGGGCAACCGGGCCAGTGCTTCGCGGATCAGGCGTTCCTTATGATGTCCGCCGCATGGAACCCTATTCGGTATATGACAAACTGGAATTTGATGTTCCGGTCGGACAAAACGGCGATGCCATGGACAGATACGACGTTCGGATGGCGGAACTTGAACAGAGCATCCGTATTATTGAACAGGCTCTGAATCGCATTCCGGACGGTCCGTTCATCAATCCCGACGTTCCGGACCGCATTTTCCCGCCCAAAGGGGAGGTCTATTTTGCGGTGGAAGGCGCGCGCGGAAAAATCGGCGTCTATCTGGTCAGTGACGGAACAGCCAGGCCATACCGCCTTAAACTGCGGGCCCCGGGGTATTCGAATCTTCATGTTTTCGCGGAACTCGCCCAGGGAACTATTCTGGCTGATGCGGTTTCCATACTGGGAAGTCTTGACCTTGTGATACCGGAGATTGACAGATGACGCAAATTCTCCAGCTACTGACGAATCCGCTGGTATACCTGCTGGTTGCATTGGTCGCCATTCTGACCTTTATTGCTCTAAACGGCCTGATACTTGTCTATGTGGAACGGAAAGTGGCCGGCTTCGTTCAAAGAAGGCCCGGACCCTATGAAGTCGGCCCCCACGGGCTTTTGCAGCCGGTTGCTGATGCGCTGAAACTGGTTGGCAAACAGCTTGTCATGCCGAGGGGCGCAGACCGTATTCTTTACTGGGCTGCTCCGCTGCTCTCCTTTGCTCCGGTTGCCGTTTGCCTGCTTCCCATTCCGTTCGGTCCCAATCTGGCGGGGCTTGACGTTAACCTAGGGCTTCTGCTGGTTCTGGCCTTTTCGGGATTAAATGTTCTGGCTCTCTGTCTGGCCGGCTGGGGTTCAAACAGTAAATACGCTCTTCTGGGCGCGGCCCGCGCCGTTGCACAGTCCGTAGCCTACGAAATCCCGCTTCTGCTCTCCGTTCTTAGCGTGGCGTTCATCTCAGGATCGCTGAATTTTGCGGAGATCACGGCGTCGCAGACCCGCGGGTTGTTGTCATGGAATGTGTTTTCACAGCCGCTGGCTTTTTTCATATTTTTTGTTTCTGCGCTTGCGGAGACAAACCGGGCTCCATTTGACCTGCCGGAGGCGGAGAGCGAACTGACCGCAGGGTTTCATACGGAATATTCCGGGATGGGATTCGGCCTGTTTTTTCTGGCGGAATATTCTTACATGATCGTGGTAAGCGCGGTCGCATCCGTGTTGTTTCTGGGCGGCTGGAGCGGGCCTTTTTTATCCGGCCCATGGTGGATGCTGGGCAAGATCTATGCCCTGATACTGGCTATGATGTGGTTTCGCTGGACGTATCCGAGAGTGCGGTTCGATCAGCTCCTGAATATCTGCTGGAAGTGGCTGATTCCGCTTTCCCTGATCAACCTGCTCGGAACCGCTTTTATGATTAACCTCGTGAGGTAGGATGACAACGATTCAAAAGACTCTTAAGGGGCTTTGGAGCCTGATTGTCGGCCTGAAGGTTACCGGAAAAGAATTCTGCAGACCCTGGATTACCGTGCATTATCCGCGGCAGGAAGTCAGTAATCTGGATTCCTACCGGGGTCATATCGACCTGGTGCCGTTTCCGGAAGATCCGCGAAAACCTCTCTGTATTGTCTGCAGGCGCTGTGAGGAAGTCTGCCCTTCCGGCTGCATCCGTATTGAAGGACATGTGCCCGGAGAGGAAAAGGAAAATCCGGCACGCCGGCTTCTGCTGATTTCCGATGTTCCGCTGCCGGGTTCAGCGGCGAGGGAGCCGGTATGTTCGGCTGATAAGACATTGCGGGTCCTGGATGGGTTCAGTCTTAATTATAACCTGTGCAGCCTGTGCGGCCTTTGTGTTCAAAGCTGCCCGGTATCCTCCCTGACATTTTCCGGTGATGTGTATCTGGCTGGCAGATCCCGCAAGGATTTTGAGTATGATCTGCTGCAGCGGCTCAGAATGCGCGCGGATTCCGCAAATCTCAGGGAAGCGGTGTGACAGAGATATATCAGAATCGAACGGTTTTAATAATATTCAGGATTATTTCGAAATGAGTTGATAGTTCAATGGGGGTTCAAGGGGTCAAGGATTCGGGGGTTCAAGTGAAACGAACTGAATACTTAAAATCTTCAAATCCCTGAATGCTGTATAATATGGCTGGCAACTTTTTATATAAAATTTCCTCCCGGCTGATTGGGGGAAGAACTTATATTCCATCATAACAAGGACAGGAAAAAAATGGATCAGCTTTCAATGATTCATCCGGCTTACGGGCTTTATCTGGTTCTCATAATCGCAGGCGGCGCTGTGGCAGTGCTCGCAAGAAGCCTGGTCCGGGCGCTCTCCGGACTCATCGTCACGCTGTTCGGAGTTGCGGGGATGTACCTGCTCATGGCGGCCCCTTTTATTGCCTTCATGCAGATACTGATCTATGTGGGCGCGGTTACGGTTCTGATATTTTTTGCCATCATGCTGACCCGGACATCTGAAGGCGAATCCGGTTCCGAAGGCGGATTTATCGGGCGCGGCATTCTTGGCATCTGGGCAGCCGTGTTTTCGACACTGGTTCTGGCCGGGGTAGTGATCCGCCATATGCCGCAGGCCATCCCGCTGAAACCCGAAACCACCCTGGAAAGGCTGGGAGAGTTCCTGACCGGTCCGTTTGCTCTTTCCTTTGAGCTGATTTCAGTTGTCCTTTTTGCAGCGATGGCCGGGGCTGTTTTTCTGGGCTTTGAAAGGAGAAAAGCCAAATGAACTATCTTGTATTGTACCATCTTGCGGCGCTGATACTTTTCGGCCTGGGTCTTTACGGAATCAACTGCCGCAAGAGTCTTGTCGGAATGCTGATATCCGTCGAACTGATGCTGAACGGCGCCGGGCTTGCCCTGGTTGCCAGCAGCAGGCTGACCCCGGCCGCAGATGAACTGGGGCAGCTCGGCACTCTTCTGGTAATGGGACTGGCCGCGGCTGAAGCCACGCTGGTGCTTGCAATAATCCTGATCGTATACCGGCGCTTTGGAACCACCGAAATTGCCGAGATCTCAACGTTAAAGGGCTAAGGGATGATGACTGAAAGCGCTATTCTCCTTCTGCCGATTATCATAACAGGCCTGTCGCCGCTGTTTATCTGGCTGTTTCGTAATAATATAAATAAGCGCGAAGCAGCCTCTTTTATAGCCGGCATTCTGACGTTTGCCTCGGTGATGACATTTGTGCCGCAGGTATTAAAAGGCGATATTCCGGTTTATAGTCTCTTTGAGATCCTTCCCGGAATCGAGGTGAAATTCTGCGCAGACGGCCTCGGGATGATTTTTGCCATTGTCGCCTCCTTTCTATGGATACTGGCCACCTCTTATAATATCGGCTACATGAGATCACTTAAAGAACACGCACAGACCCGGTACTATTTCTGTTTTGCAGTAGCCATTTTCGGGGCCGAAGGAGTTGCTCTGAGCGGAAATATCTTTACCCTGTACCTCTTCTACGAAGTCATCACCGTCTTTACCTATCCTCTGGTCGCACATCATCAGGATGAGGAAGGTTTTGCCGGGGCGCGCAAATACCTGGTTTATCTCATGGGCACATCCAAGCTCTTTCTGCTTCCGGCCATGGTGATGACTTATAACCTGTGCGGAACTCTGGATTTTAAGCTTGGCGATATGATGACCGGTATTTTTCCCGCGGATGCCAATCCCGTTCTGGTTCAGATCACATATTTTCTGTATGTTGCCGGCCTTGCCAAAGCCGCCATCATGCCCTTTCATAACTGGCTGCCGTCTGCCATGGTTGCGCCCACCCCGGTTTCCGCTCTGCTGCACGCAGTGGCGGTTGTAAAAGCCGGTGTATTTTCCGTGAGCCGCATTCTGCTCTCCGTATTCGGAGTCAATGTCATGACCGACCTGAACCTGGGATTTGCGACCGCCTGTTTCGCCGCATTTACAATTGTGGCTGCATCGGTGATTGCCCTGACCAAGGATGATCTGAAGGCCAGACTGGCCTATTCCACCGTCAGCCAGCTTTCCTACGTGGTACTGGGCGTGGCCATGCTGACGCCGTCGTCCATTACAGGGGGCCTTGCACATATTGCTCACCATGCCTTCAGTAAGATCACCCTCTTTTTTGCCGCAGGCGCGATCTACGTGGCGACCCATAATAAAAAAATCAGCCTGATGTCAGGCCTCGGACGGAAAATGCCCTGGACATTCGGCGCATTTGCCCTGGCCAGCCTTTCAATGATTGGCGTACCCCCGGTGTGCGGGTTTGTCAGTAAATGGTATATGATTAACGGCGCAGTCGGCGCCGGTTATACGCTTTTCATGACAGCGCTTCTATCCAGCACTATTCTGAACGCCTCTTATTTTACGCCGATAATTTTCAAGGCGTTTTTCGAGGCGCCTGCTGCAGGTACCGATCACGCGCATTATTCGGAGGCGCCGATGACCATGGTAGTGCCGCTTTGTTTTACCGCCCTTGTTTCGGTGTTTCTGGGCCTGTATCCTCAGGTCTTTATCCGGTTTATTCAGACGATCAAGGGGTTTTGAGATAGGAGTAGTAAGCCATGTTTTTTTTAAAACATTTTACGGAAGCGCCTTTCCTGAAAAAGGCCATGTATGCGGTTCTGGCCGTGATGGTCATACTGAACTTCTTGATTTTACCGCATCACCCCCATTTCGGCGCGGAAAGAATTCCCGGGTTCTGGGCCCTTTTTGGCCTGGGCGTAGCAGTGGCCTTATCGAGGCTTGCCAAGGGGGCTGCGCACACTTTTCTCGGAAAAGAAACGGATTTTTATGAAAAACATGAGAAGTAATGCATCTGCGTACCTTAAGGAGGCAAAGTGACAGAGTTTATTCATCCCTCCATCCTGTTTGCCGGCTGTGCGATGATCGTCATCTTTCTGCCGGTTAAAATCGGCAGGTGGTTTCCGCTCATAGCAGCATTCCTTGCCGTCATGAGCGTGATCACAATGACGCATGGATCTTACGCAACACTGCATTATCTGGGCATGACAATGAACCTCGGCCGCGTTGATGCATTGTCTCTGGTGTTTGCCCATGTATTTGCCATCCAGGCTTTCATCGGATTTGTCTTCGCGTTTCATATAAAGGACCGGGCTCAGCATATTGCAGCCCTGATGTATATCACCGGGGCATTCGGATCTGTCTTTGCGGCCGACTATCCCACCCTGTTTATCTTCTGGGAAATGATGAGCGTCTCATCGACTTTTCTGGTCTGGCTGAGACGGGTTCCTGCTTCGACAAAAGCCGGTTTCCGGTATTTCCTCTTTCACACTTTCGGCGGACTGCTGCTTCTTGCCGGCATGCTTCTGAGGTATAAGGCCACCGGATCCTGGGCCTTTGACGCGGTTTTGCCGGATTCAGCGCAATTTTACGATTATCTGATCATGACAGGCTTCTGCGTGAACGCGGCGGTCGTTCCGCTGCATGCCTGGCTGCCGGATGCATATCCGGAAGCAACCGTTACCGGCGCGGTCTTCATGAGCGCGTTTACCACAAAAACCGCCGTCTATGTGCTGCTTCGCGGGTTTTCAGGTTTTGAGATCCTGGGGATCATGGGGACGCTGATGACCCTCTACGGAGTTGTCTATGCGACCATAGAAAACGATGCCCGGCGCATTCTGGCCTACCATATAGTATCACAGGTCGGCTACATGGTTGCCGGGGTCGGGATAGGAACCGCAATGACCGTTAACGGGGCCTGCGCCCATGCCTATGCCCATATTCTTTACAAGGGGCTTCTGTTTATGAGCGCCGGCACACTGTTGTACGCAGCCGGGACATCGAAGCTGACGGAACTCGGGGGACTTTTTAAGCGCCTGCCCATGGTTTTTTTCTGGTACATGATCGCAGCGGTCAGCATTTCCGGGTTTCCTCTCTTTTCCGGATTTGTAAGCAAGACCATCACCATTGCCGGCGCCGCCGAAGCTCATCATACATGGCTGGCCATCGGCATGGAAATCGCCGCAGTCGGCACATTCCTCTCCGTCGGCATAAAGCTGCCGTATTTTGCCTTTTTTGCCAAAGAAGATCCGGGGATGAAACTGGTTCCGATTCCGATGAACATGTACCTTGCCATGGGAATCGGCGGGTTTCTCTGCTTTATCATCGGCATATATCCCGGCTTTCTTTACAGGCTTCTTCCCCATGCGGTCGAATACGTTCCCTACACTCCGTGGCATGTTCTTCAGTCTTCAATGCTTCTGGGTTTTACCGGCCTTGGTTTTTACATCATGCGTAATAAGCTGAAGCCGGAAGCCAAGATTAACATGGATTTCGATTATTTTTACCGGCTGGCGGGGCGTTTGGTTCTTGCAATTGCCAGACGTCCGGTCGAGGCCATTGACCTGTGGTGGAGTGAATTCTATCGTATTGGAGGCCTGAAGGGCCTGCTGAAGATAGCAGCCGGTTCGGCCTGGTTTGACAAGGTCGCCATCGATGGAGTGGTGGACGGGTCCGCCCATATGGTTCAGAAAATCGGCCGGATTGCCGCTCTGACACAGACAGGACGCTTTCAGGACTATTTGTCGGCAGCCATCGTTATTGCGCTGACCGTTTTTGCGCTGATCTGGTTTTTATGAGAAAAGCACAAAGTCATATGTCACGGATATGACAGGATTCCTGTTTTCGCGAAAATGACGATAAAGAGAAGTTTCGGACTTTTAATGAGTTCGTCGAATGTAGATTGCCGCAAAGCGGCATAAAATTGATTTTTACGGGTCCATAAGTACTTGAAGTTATTTTAAAACCTCGGATCAGGTTTGAGAGCAAGGCGCAAGCCGATGAAAAAGCGCAGCATACACGGTAGTATGTGAGCATTTTGAAGAGGCTTGCAACACAGCTATCAGACCTCAGGCGGGGTTTTGA
>RPRI01000057.1 GCA_003818505.1 Desulfobacteraceae bacterium
ACTTGTTGGAAGTCTAAATATGCTCTCTTAATGAGCTTTTTGGGGATTTTTAAATCACTTCGCTAAATCACAAGAAGGTTTGGGCTGACGCCCTCAAAGGCTTGTGATTTTTAACGTTCAGTTCTTTAAAAATCTATTTCCCAAAAATCTCAAATCCGTTCGCATATGACTTCCAACAGGTTCTTCAAAATTGATGAGTTCGTTGGAAGTCTTAAAGTAGTCACTCCCGTGAAAACGGGAGTCCAGAAATAGTTAAATGTTGAATCTTTAAGATGCTGTCGCTATTAAAGCAAAGGATTTTTGCCCCGCTCCATGGCTATCCTCATGTATGTCTCAGCGCCTGATTCAGGCGGAATATACTGTTCGCTTTCGGGCTTCTTCACCAGCCTGAGCGCATCAGCCGGGCAGGTCGTAACGCAAAGTCCGCATCCTATACACCGGTCAAGATTTATCTTTGCCTTCTCATCAACAATATCTATCGCCTCCATCTGGCAGCGATCAAGACAGGTTTCACATCCGGTACAGTCGCCTTCTTCAACAAATGCATAATAATTGCTCTGTACAGCAGCTGAAGGAACCGGCTGTTTTTTGAGAGATCTCAGTATTCCGCAGCAATCGCCACAGCAGCTGCACATTCCGCCCGCTTTCTTCGAATTGAACGGCTGCATTACAAGCCCTGCTTCTTCATTTTTTTTCAGTATCTCTTTCGCTTCCGCCACGCTGATATACCGGCCCATTTTGTTTTCAACATAGTAATGACCGTGGGATCCGAATAAAAAGCAGGTTTCCAGCGGCTTATCACAGCCCTTGCCGATATGCCTGGCTGTTGTCCGGCAGATGCAAGGTGCAATTGCTATCGTCTTCTGGCTTTCAATGATCTGCATGGCGTCTTCATATGGAGCAACAGGCCAGTTTACGGCTATCTCCCTGTTTATCGGGATCGTTCTCATCACCGGGGTTTTAAAAGCCTGTATGGTTTTGCCGAAACCGGCGTCAAAATATTCATTCATATCATTTGAAAGGTCCTGGTTGACGGTTCTTAACTGAAACTCATAAATCCCGACAACATACGGAATTGCACAATATCGCGCACCGTCATCTTTTCTGTGCCGGAAAAGAAGTCCTTTTACCGCCATTTTCTCCATTCTGTCCGCGGTTTCAGCAGGATCAAGGCCGAATTTTTTTGCCACATCTTCCGGTCTTTCAAGTAGCGGAGAGACTTTTAAAAATAATTCGGCCTCATCCTCGGCAAAAAGCCTCTTTAATATTTTTATCTCCACTTTGCTCTCCGTTTCAGGAAAGCCGGTAGCGAGATCATCCAGCCGCTTTCTTAATTTATCATACACATTTTCCATTAAAACCTCCTGTTGAATTTATCAAAAAAATTTCCCGTAATAAACTGCAATATGTTTAGATAGCCACGCTTTTATTGGCTCGTAAAAAGTTCAATTCAGACGGCAAAGTAAAAAGCTCATTATGCAAGGCGCACGAGTCTTGAGGAATGAAGCGTACTTTCTGGTACGCTGCAATGACGAAAGATGAAGTGCAACACAGCAGAATGAGCTTTTTACTTTGCCGTCATACTTTAAAAAAAGTTTCATCAAACTCCGGTTTACCGTCATACCGGCTCATAAAGAAACCGGGAAGCTTGTCAATATTTTCAAACAACGAAGGATCAACCATGATGCCTGCCTTATGCAGCGCCTTCACAATAGACTCCGGCTTCGGCGGACACCCCTTGATTGGTATCATCTCATTGATATCCGGATTATCCTTGTGGGCCTGGTACATGCATTTTCCCAGCAGAATCGTCTTTTTCTTGCCGGGAGTCGGTTTCATTCTTTTTCCTGTCAGGACTTCAACCCCGTCCCACGGATCCCCTTTCCAGGCATACCTGATGGCAGTCAGTATCAAACCGTTTACCCCGGAACAGTAAGTGCACATGGACAGGTCGTACTTGCGGTATGATACCCCGCTGATACCAATTTTTGCAAGGGGAAGAGGCAGGACCCCATCGGCGGTTTCACTGTATTGAAAATCATATTCGTGCCGGCTGGCAACGGACTCGATTTTCTCTCCGACCACTTCTATATCCGAAAGATCATTAGGCCTCTTTCTGTTCTTTGATGCATTAAGAAGATGGGGAATCTCTGTTCCGGCATATCCCAGTATTTTGGCGCCGACAAGATCGGCGGACAGCACATCGGAAGACGCAACGATAAGATTGCTCCTGCGAATGCGTCCGTCGAAACTTGGTCCCCGCTCATTTGTATAAATACCATCCAGAAGGGTAAGCATGGGCGGCATCTTATCGGCAAGTCTTGCCACCATAAAATTCAAATCTTTTTCCGTATCAGCGCTGTGGCAGAGCTTGCGTGATTTGATATCGATAGTGCCTTTCAGATTCTTTATACCCAGGCTTACGATCGTTTGATTGTGAGACTTCATAACAGGAACATCCACAACAAAATCACTGTTTATTATGTCTGTATTAAATGAAAGGACAATTCCATCCCCGAGATCAACCGCCTCAAAGGGTCTTTCAAATACATTGACATACTTAACACCATAACGTTTATTCAGTTCTTGATAACCAAGACTTTCAAAAGCATGAGCGGGAGTCGCCTTATCCTTCGGGTCCATTGTAATAGGACCCTCGCCGATTGTGATATCGTCGATTCCCCGCTCCTTCAAAAGAACAACCATATCTTCGATAACGCGTGAAGTAGTGATTACACCCCATTTGGGGAAATTAACGGCCCGCGTCCAGAAAACGATATTCGGTTTTATGAAAACCTTTGCTTTCGGAGGAAGATGGTCAAGGCCATGTGAAAGCTCAACGGCCTTCCTTACCGAGTCATATGGTTTTTCATATTTTACAACAGCCACTACCGATTTTTTCATGTAATCACTCTCCTCTGATATTAACGCAACTATTCAAATCTGACGGCTTCGTAAAAAGTCATTCTGCTGTGTTGCACTTCATCTTTCGTCATTGCAGCGTACCAGTTAGTACGCTTCATTCCTCAAGATTCGTGCGCCTTGCATAATGAGCTTTTTATTTTGCCGTCTGAAGTTCGACTTTTTACGATACCATCAAATCTCTCTTTTCCCGTATTCTTCAAGAAAAGCGGGAATAAACTTTTTGAGATCTTCAACGATACAAACATCCGATTCATTGAAAATCGCCGCACCCGGATCTTTATTTATTGAAACAACAAATCCGGCATCCCTCATTCCGGCCAGGTGCTGTGAGGCTCCTGAAATTCCGCAGGCTATATAAAGCTCAGGCGCCACCCGGGCTCCTGTCAAACCTACCTGCTGCCTGTATTCAAGCCATCCCCTGTCAACCAAAATTCTGGAACCTCCGACCGTGGAACCCGGGAAAACATCTGCCATTCTGTATATAAGATCAAGGTTTTCTTTTTCCCCTATTCCGTTACCTGCTGATATAATCACTTTAGCTTCGGAAATTGAAGAATCCTGGAATTTACACCGCCTGATCCCTGTTGCCCGGGTTAATTCCGCAAAACACTCAACCCTTCTTGTTTCCACTCTCCCGGGATTAGCACTATCCGGTTTATATGCTTCAAAGGAACCCGGTTGAACTGTTATGATCAAAGGTTCTGACCCGGCCGCTATATGAGCGTTTATTTTCCCGAAAAACATCTGCCTCTTGAAGCAGAGCCTTCCTCCTGCTTCGCTCAAACCTTCCACACCGGTAATACATGCTGCTTTCATCCGGACGGCAAGCCCTGAAGCGACATCAAGTCCGCGCGCTGTATGTCCGATAACAATAAAAGAAGGAAAATATTCCTCCGCAAGATCGTTTATGACCGTCTTGTATATTTCTGCATTATACAATGCAAGTTCATTTATTTCTATTGCAACGGCATCCAATCCTGTTGCTCGTGTAATTTCAAAAGAAAGTTTTTCCGTCTCGCTCTCCAGGATAATAACCTTTATTTCGGCCGGACAAAACTTTTTAATTTTATCGGCACAGGCAGCAAGCTCAAAAACAATTGATTTTGTCCTGCTTTCATGATGTTCTGCAATAATAAATATTATTTTTTTGTCTGGTTTCCGCATTGCCGCCATTAGTAAAAGATCCTTTCCGACTTTTCCCGTACCTCAAGGGTGTACTGAAAAAAGTCCCGTTTATCAGAATCAGGCAATAAAAGCTTTTTGACTTAATATCCGGATAAGCTTTGCCGCTTTTTCCTGCACGGATCCCGAAAGGAGATATCCTTCTCTTCTCTTTTCAGGAACTGATACCCGCAAATTTATCTGTTTCGGATCATTTTTACTTAAAATATCCGGTGAAATTGTCCTTATTTCGGCCCTGTTTGCCCGGAGCATGTTTGAAAGTGAAGGATAACGTGGCTTATTGATGCCTCCCTGAATTGTAAGGAGAGCCGGAAGCTTAAGTTCAAAAGATTCGATCAGCCCTCCATCAAGCTCCCGTTCAGCATAAATGCTTTTTTTACCATAGGATATTTCCTGCTTAACAACAAAGGATACACATGGCAACCCAGTCATTTCTGCGGCAATGGGACCGACCTGACCCTGCATATAATCTTCAGACATGGCGCCCGTAAAAACAAGGTCGTAGTGATTTTCCTTCATATAAGATGAAATATAAGACGCTGTCAAAAAAGGGCTGACATATCCGTCCATGTCGCATAAAATATGAATCCCCGAATCCGCTCCCATTCCAAGAGCCCTTCTTATGATATCCTTTGAGGTTTCAGGTCCTACCGAAAGAACATCTATTACGGCAGATTTATCCTTGTCTCTGACGGAGAGCGCTTCTTCAAGCGCGGACTCATCAAAGCGATTCATCTTGTAAGAAAACGGCCCTTTGCATACCCACTTCTGCAAATCATCAATGATAAATGAACTGTCGGATTCGGGAACCTGTTTAACACAGACAAGTATTTTCATCGCAGGCAGATCTTTCGCTGATTCCTTTTATTGGTTCTAGTAATTACAAGTTTTTAAATCGTAATTTATTATATATGCCTTGTCAAGAAAAACGAACGTTCGTTCGTTTTATCTTGACATGCCGTGCAAACGCATAGTAGCTTTTCGTCGTAACAGGGAGGTTCATTTCAATGAGTGAGCTGATAATGATAAGGCACGGACAGGCGTCCTTCGGAGAAAAAGATTACGATCGTCTTTCCCCTGCCGGAATAAATCAGGCAAAATTGCTGGCAAGGCATCTGTTGAACACCAAGCAGGCTTTCGACGCGGTCTATTGCGGAACAATGGAAAGGCAAAAAAACACGGCGAAAGAGCTGATTGAATGTTTTTCAAATGCGCGGATACCCGTTCCGGATCCGGTGATTTCGGCTGATTTTGATGAATATGATTCCTTTTCCGTCTGGAATTCCCTGGTCAAGCCGATGCTTAAGGAAAAACCCGATCTTTCAGAGGCTATAAAAACCGCGCATACGGATAAAAAATCGTTTCAGAAGGTATTTGAAGCGGTCATGTTCAGATGGGTGGCGGGCGAATATGATCTGAAAGGAGTTCCATCCTGGGAGGATTTCAAAAAGCGAGTCAAAAACGGTATTTCAAAAATAATGGAGACACATGGTTCCGGCAGGAAAATAATAGTATTTACTTCCGGGGGCCCTGTTTCGGCTGCTGTCCAGCATGCGCTCGGACTGTCAGATTTAAAAACAATTGAATTATCCTGGCAGGTTTTAAACTCGTCTGTTACGCGATTCAAATACAGTTCAAAAGGCATAATACTTTCCGGGTTCAATGACATATCCCATATAGAGAAGGAAAACGACGGCACTCTTATTACATACAGATAAACCGGTAATCCGCCTCAGGCGAAAAATTACCTGATTTAAAAAAAGGAGCTTTATATGAATTTTGAAGTATCAGATAAAATGAAAACAATTATCGGAATGATAACTGAATTCACCGATAAAGAACTTATTCCGATGGAGCAGGACTTTCTTTCAAAACCCTTAAACAGTCTGATTCCTGAGATTGAAAGAAAAAGAAACCTCGTAAAGCAGATGGAGCTCTGGGCTCCCAATCATCCAAAAGAATACGGTGGAATGGGACTCGATCTTGTCGAACATGCGCTTGTCTCAGAAGCTCTCGGGCGCTCGCCTCTCGGCCATTTTGTCTTCGGTTGCCAGGCCCCGGACGCAGGCAATATAGAAATTCTGAACATGTTCGGGACCAAAGAACAAAAAGAACAATACCTGCGCCCGCTCGTAGATGGAAAAATCCGGAGTTGCTTTTCAATGACGGAAGTTGACATGCCGGGTTCGAACCCCGTCATGCTGGAAACAACAGCCGTAAAAGAAGGAAACAACTACATCATAAACGGGCAGAAATGGTACTCATCTTCCGCAGATGGCGCCGATTTTGCCATCGTCATGGCCGTTACCAATCCGGAAGCTCCGCCTTATTTGAGAGCAAGCATGATTATTGTTCCGACGAACACGCCTGGCTTCAATCTTGTCCGCAACATTTCGGTAATGGGTCATGCCGGCGAAGGCTATTTCAGTCATGCTGAAATATTATATCAGTCCTGCCGCGTCCCGCAGAAAAATCTGCTGGGCCCTGAAGGACAGGGATTCGTCATCGCCCAGGAAAGGCTAGGGCCAGGGCGAATACATCACTGCATGCGCTGGATCGGTATCTGCAACAGGGTTTTTGACCTGATGTGCGCCCGGGCCATGCATAGAGAAATATCCGCCGGTAAAACGCTTTCGACAAAACAGATTATTCAGTCATGGATAGCCGAATCTGCGGCAGAAATACAGGCAGCCCGGCTTATGGTTCTGCATGCCGCGTGGATGATCGAAAAGGTCGGTGCAAGCTCGGCCAGAAAAGAAATATCTTTAATAAAATTCATGGTGGCGGGAGTTATGCAGAAAGTCATAGACAGGGCTCTGCAGGTACACGGCGGTCTCGGCATGACAGACGACACCATTATTTCTTTTTTCTACCGCCATGAAAGGGCGGCAAGAATCTATGATGGCGCTGATGAAGTTCATAAGATTTCTGTAGCTAAGCGGATACTGAAGGAGTATGAAGGGAAAAAGATCAAATAAAAGAAATGGCTCTTTTGCGCGATCTCTGTGTCAATCTGCGGGATTTCTAGTGCGACATACTATGCGTATGTCTTAAGCGCAATCCATTGATTTCCTTGAGCTTGCGCAAAATACCCTATTTCTTTATAGAAATATAAGTATTAAGATGGAAATTGCTGCATATGAATTATCAGGCGTTTAAAAGGAGAATATCGGACTGCGCGAATGATTATTTTAGCGAAGATTTTTTTGAAAACCGCAGGAATATACGGGTAAAGAAAGATGCCACTGTTGCAAAAAATCTTGAGAAAATATTTGATGCAACCCTTAAGATAAGCAATAAAAAGGGTTTTCAGGCAATGAGCATGCGCGATCTCAGCAGAGAATCCGAGCTCAGCCTGGGAGCTCTCTATTCCTATTTTCCCAGCAAGGAAGTTCTGCTGAAAATGCTTCAAAGTCAGAGAAGATCAATTACAAAAAGGATTTTGGAAGAATACATCAACCGCGAAACCGGAATAAAGGATAAACTTCGCACAGCGGTAAGAATACACCTTTATCTGAGCGAAGCCATGCAGCAGTGGTTTTATTTTTCATATATGGAAACCAAAAACATTTCCGGCCCGGAACAGGCTAAAGCGATCGAAAGCGAGCTATATACCGAAATGATATTTGAAAATATCCTGCGCGAAGGAGAGAAATCCGGAGTTTTTCTTCCGGGGAATCACCAGTTGACAGCAAGCATAATCAAGGCAATGCTTCAGGACTGGTATTTGAAGAGATGGAAGTATGCTAAAAGAAATATTTCCGTCGAACAATATGCGAAACACCTGATAAACATGGTTGAAACCTTCTGTCTTTCTGCTGAATATGATAAAAGTAAAAAATCCGGAGGTGAAAATGGATCTCATTGATGCAGCAACAACCGTCAGAAAGGGGGAAGAGCTCGATGTTGCCCGGATTGAAGAATTTATAAAGGACTCGATTCCCGGGTTAGAAGGCTCTCTTAAAATACATCAGTTTCCTAAGGGACACTCAAATCTTACCTATCTTCTCACAATAGGAAATAAGGAACTTGTTCTCAGGAGGCCTCCTTTCGGACGAAAGGCCAAATCGGCGCATGACATGAGCAGGGAATACAGGATTTTAAAAGCCCTCAGGCCGGTATATCAATATTGCCCGGAGCCTTTAGTCTATTCGGAAGATGAAACAATCATGGGTTCCCCGTTTTACATAATGCAGAAAATAGAGGGTATTATTCTGCGCCGTGATTTCCCGGAAGGCTTGACCCTTGCGCCTTCCGAGACAAAAGAACTCTACCTGAAGGTACTGGAGGTTCAGTATGAACTTCATACGGTCGATTACGTGAAAATAGGGCTTGAGAATCTTGGAAAACCGAACGACTATATCATGCGACAGGTAACCGGCTGGTGTGAACGTTACAAGGCGGCGCTCACACCTGATGCTCCGGGCGCAGAAAAAGTGATGGACTGGCTCACAGAGCATATGCCTCCCGATTCAAAAAAGCCCGGTATCATACATAATGACTTCAAGCTCGACAACATAGTGCTTGATAAATCGGATCCGATGAATATTGTCGGAGTACTCGACTGGGAAATGGCCACTATAGGAGATCCTTTAATGGATCTGGGGAGTTCTCTTGCATACTGGATTCAGAACGACGATCATCCTGACATGCTTGCGATAAGGATGATGCCCACGAATGCCGAAGGCGCGCCGACAAGAAAAGAGCTTGTCAAGCGATATGCCCTGTTATCAGGTCTAGAAATTGCCGGTTTTGATTTTTATTACTGTTTCGGTCTGTTTCGTCTTGCCGCCATAGCCCAGCAGATCTACTACCGGTATTATCACGGTCAGACAAAGGACGAGCGGTTTAAAGCCATGATTATCGGGGTGCATGTTCTCGTAAACGCGGCGCAGCGGACAGTTGCAAAATCAGATTCATAGTATGAAGCATCTCGAATTACGCTCGGTTATAGTAATTGTCATAAATACGTTCCGTTTGGATATGTGTGCGTATGCGATCCGCGCAAACAAATACATTCCCTTTGTCCACAGCGGCATATCCGCATTAATGAAAATCGTGCAGGCCCGCTTCAGCCCGGCAAAATCACGGCATCAACAGCGACAATGCTGTTTTCTCCTGCAATCAGGGGGTTGACATCTATCTCTTTTATCTCAAGATTCCCGCAGCCGAGATCTCCGAGACGAACTAATATTTGCGCGAGTATTTCCCTGTCAACCGGCGGATATCCACGGAATCCGTTCAGGAGCTTTTGCGATTTAAGCCGCCCTATCATCGAAAGCGCTTCTCCATGGCCAAACGGCGCAACAGCAAATACGGTGTCTTTCAATATCTCGGTAAAAATCCCCCCTAGTCCCAACATGACACATGGACCAAACTGAGGGTCCCGCACCATGCCGGCAATGAGTTCTAAACCACCTTCCATCTGCCTCTGAACAAGGATTTTCCCTTTGGCGGCCATTTTCATATTCAACTCGGCGAAAACCTTGCCTGTTTCTTCTCCGGAAGATACTCCAAGCCGCACAAGACCCGATTCCGTCTTATGTATCTCTCCCGGTAGAATCCCTTTCATTACCACAGGAAAGCCGAATGAGCGGGCAGTATCGAGAGCCTCTTCAACAGAACTCGCGATTTTCTCATCAACTACGGGAATCGAATATTCGTCAAGTATCTTTTTCGAGATATACTCATCAAGAGCGCCTGTGCTTTTCTCAAGTTCTGTCTTATATTTTTTAGAAATTGGAGATCTTGACGAGGCGGGAAGATCTCTTTTTTCAGGCTTTTCCCGTTCAAACACGGCAGCTATGCATTCAACAGCCCTGTATAGTTCCCTGTACACAGGTACTCCAAGATTTTGAGTGTTTGTCTGAAATTTTCTTGCCTTTTCAGCCTCCCCCATAAGCCAGCAAAACATTGGTTTATTGGATTTACGTGCTATTTCAACAAGAGAAGAGATATCAAAGTTGAGCGCAAACCCTCCGGCATAATAGTGGAGGAATACCGCATCGACATTCGGATCATCACAAACAGCCTTTATGGCTTCGCCATATGCCATTTCCGAACCTCCCCGTTCAATGGCCGGCCAGAGATCAATCGGATTTGCAACCGGCATCCATTCAGGATAAATCTTCTCAAGCGCATCCTTTGTTTTTTGCGAAAGCTCGGCAATAGAAAGAGTTGTTTTATCAATAAAATCTGAGGAGACAATTCCTGCTCCGCCGCTGTAAGTTAGAATTGCAACACCCCCAGTAATCTTGAGTGGTATTTCAGGGTACATCGATAAAGATCTGCACAGGTCAAGCATTTGTTTGAAATCAACAGCCTCGACAACACCGGCCTGAGCCAGAGCGCCACTGATTAAGGTGCTGTTTCCGGCAAGGCTTGCCGTGTGGCTCATTGCTGCAGCGGCTCCTTTTACGCTTTTTCCGCCTTTAAGAACCACGATAGGTTTACTGGAACTCCGGCATATATCAATAAAACGCCGGCCGTTTGCAAAAGACTCAAGATATAATCCCACCACCGCAGTTTCAGGATCGTCGAGCAGATATTCCAAAAGCTCACATTCATCAACATCCACTTTATTTCCGATTGAACAGACTTTACTGATACCCATGACTCCATGAGACATAGTGTCTATGATAAAACCTGCCGAAAGCATACCGCTCTGGACAATAAGAGATACATTCCCCCGGATAAATTCATAGTTCCATAGCGTTGGAGAGACAAAAGAAAAAACCTTCTTTGAAATAAAATCAACAAGACCCATGCAGTTTGGCCCCCAGAGCCTGATTCCTGTTTCATCGCATATCTGCTTCAATTCCCTCTGGATTGATTTTCCCCTTGATCCTGCTTCGGCAAAACCCCCGGATTCAATCATAACCCCCGGAATCTTTCTCTGAACACACTCCCGTATTACATCCGGCACAAGTTTAGCCGGAACAAAAACAATGGCAAGGTCAACCGGGGCAGGAACATCGAGAACCGACGGATAACATTTTAATCCCTCAACTTCGGTATAGGCAGGATTTACCGGATATATGCCTCCTTTGAAACCGTTCAAAAGATTTTTTAGTATGGAGTTTCCTCCCTTATATGGATTGGAGCTGGCGCCGACAAGCGCGATTCCTCTTGGCTTGAAAAAAAATTCCATCTGTTTTCTTCCTTTCTTTCCCGGGCTCATTGTGAAAACCGGACTTTTTCCGAAGCTGGCGCCTTTGTCAAGCTAAAACAAACAAAATTTTGCTTTAGCTTGACAATCTTTCACATAGTTTCGTATCTTGCTTTACAGGGAATTTCCATTATTAACATAACGATAACTTAGTAAAATTATATTTCAGACGGCAAAGTAAAAAAAGTTCATATGCAAGGCGTGCGAAGAGGCGTACAGTTAGTACGCCGCAATGACGAAGAATGAAGCACAACGCAGCAGAGGGACTTTTTACAAGCCGTCAGGATAATTAAGATGATTATTTACGCCGTAGCCGACATCCACGGCCGCAAATCGAGAATCTCTTCTATATTAGACACCGTTTCAGAAAAAAAGCCCGACGTGCTGGTTCTTGCCGGAGATATCGATCCTTACTTTAAATCGTCTGATGCCATATCTTCATTCTGTAATCTTTCAATACCCGTTCTTGCTGTACGCGGCAATACAGACTCAAAAAAAATTGCGAATCTTTCCTCAGCTTCCTCAAATATTTCATTTTTGCACTTTTCAGAAATTGTTATTAACGGATTTTCTTTCACAGGCGTTAGCGGAACAATCCCGGTGCCGTTTTCATCCCGTATTCAGTTTCGTGAAAAGCAGACAACAAAAAACCTTGAACCGCTGGTGAGAAAAGATACAATTCTTATAGCCCATCCGCCCCCTTTTGGAACTCTTGATAAAGTTTTCGGCAAGTTTCATGCGGGATGCAAAAGCCTTCAGGAAATAGTTTCAAGACGCCAGCCGCAACTGCTCATTTGTGGTCATATTCATGAAATGCCGGGCAGCGCTTTTTTAGGAAAGACGCTTGTGGTAAACTGCAGTATCGGAATGAAAGGAAAAGGAGCTCTTATTGAGCTCAATACTAACAGACCGCCCGTCGTTGAGATGGTGTGAATTGATGGATTTTATAAGCCCATCAAATCCTTTTTACTTTTTGCGAAGGTATCAAATTGATTATAAGCGCAAGCCGCAGGACCGATATTCCTGCATTTTATTCTCAATGGTTTATGAACAGAATCAGAGCGGGATATTGCCTTGTTCCAAATCCATTCAACCCGAATCAGATTTCAAACATTTCTCTTGCGCCTGAACATGTTGATCTTATTGTATTCTGGACAAGAAACCCAAAACTGCTTATTCCGTATCTCAAAGAACTCGATGCAAGGGGTTATAGTTATTATTTCCTTTATACCTTAATGGACAATCCGCGGATTCTTGATCCAAAGTCGCCCTCTCCTGAAATATCTCTCGACACATTCCGGAAATTATCCGACCATATCGGCCCCGAAAAGGTAATATGGCGTTATGATCCGATAGTATTAAGCAATCTAACCGGCATTGATTTTCATAAAAAAACTTTTGACAAGATAGCAAGCTCATTGCACAGTTACACTTTCCGGTGCATTATAAGTTTTGTGGATATTTACAGAAAAATGGAAGGAAGAATCAAAAGACTGAATGCTGACGGTTTTGTTCTCAGTAAATGGAATGATGCTAATTCATCCGACCTTTTCAGCTCTCTGGTCAGGATTGCAGGGAATAACGGCATTGAGATAAGAAGCTGTGCTTCCCCAAAAGACCTGACTGACTTCGGTATCCCTGCCGGAAAATGCATAGACGACATCTGCATTTCAAATATTTTCGGGAAAAGGCTTGATTTAAAAAAAGATCCATCACAAAGGAAAAACTGTAACTGTGTATCAAGTAAAGATATCGGGATGTATGATTCATGCCTTTACGAATGCCGGTATTGCTATGCTACAACCAGTTTTGACAGGGCAAGATTGAACCATAAGAGACACAACCCTGATTCACCGTCTCTTATACCGCTTGAATCCTTGATTCTTTGAACCCATTTTTTAATCAAATTGTGTTTAATCAAATGGTTGCTAAGACGGGAATATAAATATAATGTATACGTACAACGTCCTAAATTCAGACGGCAAAGTAAACAGTTCATTATGCAAGGCGCACTATTCTTGAGGAATGAAGCGTACTTTCTGGTACGCTGCAATGACGAAAGATGAAGTGCAACACAGCAGAATGACTTTTTAACAAGCCGTCAGACACAATATGAAACCAGTTAAGATACCTATCGAAGATTTTATAGATCTGCACACCTTCCGTCCCGAAGAGGTTTCGGACCTTCTTATCGTATATTTCGAAGAATGCATAAAAAACGGCATTTTCACGGTGAGGGTTATACACGGTAAAGGGAAAGGGCTCCTTAAGAAAGGTGTTGTGGAACTTTTGAAAAAGAGCCCTCTTGTCGAATCATTAAAAGACGCCCCTATGGAATCCGGAGGCTGGGGTGCCACCATTGTTGAGTTGAAAAAAGAGGAAAACGCCTGATTAAAAAAAAGATTCTTTCACTCAAATTGAAGCTCCCCGCCGCAGAGCGGTCGAGGAATACGCGCGCGTTTCGGTTCAAGAGAAAGGTTCGAAGGGAGAAGATAAGTCATGAAGGGAAGTGAACCCATTGAGCTGAAATTGAGCTGGCACAATCTATTTGTATTCCGAGATGATTTTTTTCAACCTCTCAATTAAGGGAGGCAGATCGTATTTAACAGAGGAAGCTGCCGGGACGTTCGTGCTTAGCGTGCATGAGCCCCCGGTTTATCTGTTTCCCAGAGCTTGTGAGGGCACACATGAAGCTGTTTAGGATCTTCGGGTATTGTGAATGCCGACGCTATTCTACACTCGCACCACCCATATTCTCAGTTATCCGTAGTACCATGTGTTGCGGACGTCTGCAAGGGGGATCACCTGGATTTTTTCGGTGAGACGATAGGCAGCTTTTCCAGGATAGACGACCCATAGTCGCTCTAATTTAAGGTCTTCAACTGCCGTCTTCATTGATCGGGTCAATCGGGGGGCATCTTCATACTTGAATTCCGCCCCCCAGTTTTGTCCACGCACCTGCCAGAAAAGATCGAGTTCCGCACCGGCGTGGGTATGCCAAAAATAGAAATCCCCGTCTTCCTTTCCCAGGGTTCGGCAGACGCAATCCAGGGCAAAACCTTCCCAGGAAGCGCCGAGCCGGGGCGAAGTGTGCAGTTGCTCCGCAGTTTCAATGGATAGCAAGGCATGAAACAGCCCGGAGTCGCGCAGGTATAATTTCGGCCGCTTCACAAGACGTTTTCCAATGTTGACAAACCAGGGCTGGAGGATGCGGATCATGAACGTACCTTCCAGAATATCGCAGTATTTCCGGACGGTCATGTCGGAGACGCCGAAGGAACGGCCCAACTCCGCATAGTTCAGGATATGGCCGTGGTAATGGCTCAACATGGTCCAGAAGCGTCGAAGCGTCCGGGCGGGAATTGTGATCCCCAACTGGGGGATGTCACGTTCCAGAAAGGTCGTCACGTATTGGTTCCGCCAGAGCAGGCTTTCATTGTCTGAATCTGCTAAGAAGGATCGGGGTAATCCCCCTCGCCACCAAAGGGTCTTGATGGCTCCAAAATCTATATCGTTGAGGCGGAACCCGCCCAATTGAATGTAAGCAATCCTCCCGGCAAGGGATTCCGAACTCTGGCGAATCAAATCCCGAGAGGCGCTTCCCAGGATTATGAACCTGCGGCTTTTTCCTTGATCCACAAGATAGCGCAGGAGCGGAAAAAGATCGGGCATCCGCTGGATCTCGTCAATGACGATAAGTCCCGTCAGGTCTTCCAGTGCAAGTTGAGGCTGTTCCAGACGTGCAAGATCCTGAGGATTTTCCAGATCGAAATAGAAATCGGCGGCAAGCGTTCGAGCCAGCGTAGTTTTTCCGCACTGTCGAGGACCAAGAATCGCCGTTACGGGAAATACGGACATGAGCTTAGTTATTGTGGCCCGATCCGTTTTTCTGTCAATTAAGTTCATGGGCTCAGCCTAAACGATTTATCTTGAATTATCAAGCTCTATGTTTGATATTTCAATGAATTTCTAAAATACCCCCGGCACATTCGTGCTGGACGTGCATGGCTGAAAAGCCCACTTTCCGGGACTTATCCGATCTGGCAGGAACAAGGCTGCTCACACATTGGACGAAAAAAAATTGGAAAGTTCTTGTCCGTTTCATGGACACATAAAGAATAAAAAGGATTAACCGAAACCGGTTAATCCTTTTTATTCTCATGTAAGGAACGGCATGACCTGAAACCGCAGCTTGCGTTTTAAAAATCTGCCGGATTATTTCACTGCCTTATCCCTGAACTGTTCACGAAGTTTGTATTTTAAAACCTTGCCGGAAACATTCATTGGGAGCTGCTCCACGATTTCCAGCAACCGGGGTATTTTGTAGTCGGCTATCCGCGGCTTGAGAAATTCACGCAGTTCCTCCAGGGCCAGTTTCTGATCTTTTTTCAGTGTGACCACAGCCATGACCGTTTCACCCCATTGGGGATGAGGCACGCCGATAATAACTGCTGAGGCGATCCCTGGATTTTCATATATCGCGTCTTCAACTTCCTTGCTGTAAACATTTTCACCGCCCGTGATGATCATGTCTTTGCGACGATCAACAAGGGTGATATACCCCTCATCATCCATCGTTCCAAGGTCGCCTGAATAAACCCAGCCATTCCTGATGGTCTCTTTGGTTGCCTGCGGGTTTTTGTAATATTCTTTCATGATAGTATCCCCGCTTACAACAAGTTCACCCACAACACCCGGCCTGGTTATGGTGCTGCCGTCAATATCCACAAGCCGCGATTCCATGTTGACCACGTATTTGCCTCCTGCGCCCGCCTTGCGGACCTGATCATCCGGCTGAAGGGCGACTCCTCCAGGGCCGGCTTCAGTAAAGCCGCACAGACAGAAAAACCGGTCTGTCTTGAATTTCTTTATCATGCCCTTTACCGATTCAGCAGCCATGGGAGCGGCGCCGTAACCATAATAACGCACTGCCGATAAGTTATAACTGTCAAAATCCGGAACCGCCATCATGAAGGAATACATCACAGGCGCGCCGAAAAACTGGGTAATCTTCTCCTTATCCATCACTGTCAGCACCTTGTTTGGAATAAAATCCTTTATCACCGCATGGGTGCATCCCAGATAGGTGCCGGGATTGAGATAAAGGTTTAGTTCGGCCGAATGAAAAAGCGGCGCGGCATGAAGAAGGCGGTCCTTAGGATTGAGCCCGATCAGAGAGGCCATGCTTGTGACAAGGGTAATCTGGTTATGGTGGGTAAAAAGAGCGCCTTTGGGCCGTCCAGTGGTGCCTGAAGTATATAGGATCTCGCTGTCGTCAAATTCACCGACCTTCACGCCCGGCTCTGATGTTTCACCCGTTGCCAGCACGTCGGCAAGCGGAGTAAAGCCCTCGAACCGGCCTGTTCCTGCCGAATAGAACGACCCTATGTTGCCAAGCCGGGATTTCATCTCTCTGACGGCAGGTTCGAAGATATTGTCGAATATGAGAGCGACAGCATCGCAGTTGTTGAAAATGTATTCCGCTTCAGGCGGGGCCAGCCGGAAATTTACGGGTACCGCCACGCCGCCGGCCTTTACGATCCCGTAAAAGGCGAAGATGAACATGTCGGTGTTGAACATCCACATCGCTACCTTGTCGCCTTTTTTCAGTCCGGCTTTAAGCAATGTGTTTGAAATCGCGTTTACCTTTTCGTTGACAATTTTCCAGCTGTAACGACGGTCTTCATAAACAACCCCTTCATGCTCCGGGATCATCCGGGCATTTCGCGCAACGAGTCCTCCAAGATCCATTGGAATACCTCCCTTAAAATTGTTTGTGTAAACATAGAGCAATGGAACAATGAGAAAGTCAGCTTTCCCTTGATCTCTATTATTAAAATCCCACTTTCAATGCAATAACAAACAGGGATAGATTTTGCTGGGTTAATTTTGATTGTAATCTTATTTGGAATCCTTTATAGATGACTGAGTAAAAATTATGTGATATATCTAAAATCCAACTACCATATTTGACAATGTTTACAAAGCCTTGTGCGCTATTCGAAAGCCCGAATCAGGATGATGGATGAACTTCTAACGAAGCCGATACAAGAGCAAAACTCATCGATCCGGCTATCCACAAATGCGGCTGGACTGAAGAGCTTATCCGGCGTGAGGAGACGGCAGGCACGGTCGAAATAATCAACGGCAAGGCCAGACGCCGCTCTCGGGGAAAGATCGATTATGTCCTGCGGGTCAAAGTGAACTTCGACACCCAGCCGGTAGCCTTAGCACTCATTGAGGCCAAAAAAGAAAGTCTTCCACCCGGCCACGGCCTTGATCAGGCCAAAAGTTATGCCGAATGTAAGCGGCACAATGTCAAGTTCATCTTTTCATCAAACGGCCACCAGTTCGTTGAATTCGATTGTTTTTCAGGATTAACCTCAGCGCCAAAACCCATGGCAGCATTTCCTTCCCCTGTTGAACTTCGCACCCGGTATGAGAAAGGCATGGGTTATACTCTTGAATCCCATGCCGCCAGACCTCTTTTGCAAAGATATCCGGGAGGTGAAGGCACCCGGCGATATTATCAGGATGCAGCAATCCGCGCTGTGATGGAAAAGATTGCACAATGCGAAAGCACGGAACTTCCCAAGCGTGCTCTGTTGGCCCTTGCCACAGGCTCTGGCAAAACTTTTATAGCCGTCAATCTGCTCAAGCGAATATCCGATGCCGGGCAGCTTACACGAGCCTTATTCATCTGTGACAGGGATGAACTTCGCACACAGGCCCTAAAGGCCTTTCAGAATGTCTTTGGTTCAGATGCGGCCGAAGCTTACCGTAAACCAGACGGCACCAACAACGCAAAAAATGCCCGCATTCACATAACCACATATCAAACCCTCGGCATTGATAACGAGAACGGTGACGCTAACTTTTTAACCACACACTATCCTGAAAACCACTTCACGCATATTGTTATAGATGAATGCCACCGCTCGGCCTGGGGCAAATGGTCGCAGGTGCTCTTAAGAAACAGGAAAGCCGTGCAGATTGGTCTTACAGCTACTCCCCGTCAACTGGTTGAAAGACTAAAGCGACAGACCGAAAAGAGCGAAACAGATTATTCGGAACCAATGAAACAGGCTGCTGAAAAGAGGGTAGAAGCTAAGCTTATAAAACTTGTTGATCGCCGCTTACCATACGGCATTGATAAAGAGCTTTTGTCCGACGCTGAAATCACGGCCAACAATCTCGATTATTTCGGTGATCCGGCCTATGAATATGACATCGCCCAAGCTATCGAAGATGGCTATCTTGCTGCCTGCGAAATACAGAAAGGCCGTGTAAATCTTGATGACACAGGCATTACCAAAGAGGAAATCATTGCCCGAAATCCTGTTGACGCAAATACAGGCCAACCGCTCACGCCCGAGCAGATTGACGATCTCTACGAACGATACCAGTTTGAAGACCGCATTCTTTTACCCGATCGTGTCTTAGCCATGTGCATGGATCTGTTCAAATATCTGATGGAAACCGGAGGGCCGGAACAGAAAACCATCATCTTTTGCGCCCGCGACCGTCATGCCGACGACGTCGCCGTATGCATGAATAACCTCTATGCCAAGTGGTGCGCGGAAAACAGTAAGCAACGGCTTGAATATTATGCCTTCAAATGCACTGCAGCAAGCAGCGGCAATGACCAGCTTCCTGATCTCCGCGCTTCCTCCCGCAGCCACTTCATCGCCACCACCGTTGACCTTTTGTCAACAGGGGTAGATGTTCCCTGCATTAGGAACATCGTTTTTTTCAAATATCTCAAAAGCCCTATCAGCTTCTATCAGATGGTCGGACGCGGCACACGCATTGATGCGCCCACCGGAAAGCTGATGTTTCGGATTTACGACTACACCGACGCAACACGTCTTTTCGGAGAAGAATTTATCACAAAACCAGTCAAACCAAAAGAAGGCCCCGGCCCGGATCCGCCTCCACCGCCGCCGCCTCCTGAACCTACCATCAGTGTCGAGGGCTTCGACGTTCATATCACCGATGCCGGGCGCTTCATCGTCACCGATGTTGATGGCAAAGCCATGCCTGTTCCCATTGAAGATTACAAAGCCCGTCTTGCCGCCCGTCTGGTACAGCAGGTCCATACACTGGACGATTTCCGGAATCGCTGGGTTGATCCACCCTCACGCCTTGATCTTGTTGATGCTCTCGTAACTTCCGGATACTCACCAACGGTAGTGAGGATGGTGGACGACCGGCAGGACTACGACCTTTACGATGTGTTAGCTGAACTCGGCTGGGGCATGAACCCTCGCACCCGCCAGGACCGCACGCTGGCTTTCACCTATAAAAATGAAGACTGGTTGAACACCCTGTCACAACGCGCCGCGGACACGATCCGAGCTATTGCCAGCCAGTTCGAGCGAGGCGGTACCGAGGGCCTTGAAAATCCGCAGATTTTCTCGACACCGGAAGTCAAGTTAGCCGGGGGGTTGGCGGCTCTGCGGGCAGCAGGCAAGCCTGCTGATATTCTGCGCGAAACCAAGACAAGGATGTTTGCCGCGTGAGGAAAAAAATGGAAACAACGAAACGAGAACCGAAACGGAAACTCGCGCCAGCAATACGGAAAATCTCAAAATCCGATTATGGCCGTTTGCTCGCAGAAATTAAGGAGCGGGTCCGCTCAGCCCAGTATGATGCCCTGCGTGCCGTCAATAAGGAACTTACGGCCCTTTATTGGGATATCGGGCAGATAATAGCCGAGCGGCTTTCAGACGCCTCCCACGGGGAAGCCATCGTTGAAAAGCTTGCTCATGACCTTCGCACAGAGTTTCCAGGAATTTCCGGATTTTCCCGGCGGAATATGTTCTATATGCGCGAATTTCATCTGGCCTATCGCGATTCTGCAAAAGTGCAACCATTGGTTGCACAAATCGGTTGGACACACAATCTCATTATCCTTCAGCGTTGCAAGGATTCCCTCGAACGCGAATTTTACATCCGCATGACCCGAAAATTCGGCTGGTCCAAGAGTGTCCTCGTTCACCAGATCGAAAATCAGTCCTACGAAAAGACGCTGTTGAACCAGACGAACTTTGATCAAACTCTGACGCCTGAACTTCGTGCCCAGGCTAAACTGGCACTAAAAGACGACTACACCTTCGATTTTCTCGAACTGGGGGAAGAACATGCTGAGCGGGAACTGGAACGAGCCCTTATCGCGCGGATCGAGAATTTTCTGCGTGCCATGGGCGGCCTGTTTGCCTTTGTCGGCAGCCAGTTCCGCCTGGAAGTGGACGACAGGGAATATTTCATTGACCTGTTGCTGTTTCATCGTCGCCTCAAGTGCCTGGTGGCTGTGGAACTCAAAGTTGGTGAGTTCGAGCCGGAGTTTGTCGGCAAGATGCAGTTTTACCTGGCGGCCTTGGATGAGCGCATCCGCGAAGAGGGCGAAAACCCGTCCATTGGCATCATTTTGTGCAAGGAGAAGCGCCGCACGATCGTCGAATACGCCCTGCGCGACGCCCGCAAACCAATCGGAGTCGCCACTTACCATATCGTGAAACACCTGCCAAAGGAATTGAAGGGACAGCTCCCCACACCCAAACAAATCGCTGCCTTGCTGGAGAAGGCATGAACATAGGAAACGTCCAGACGCTAAGATCTCAAGAGGAAAAGAGAACACTCCCCAATGGCTGGCGCTGGGTCAAGTTGGGGGAAGTGTGCCAGATCATCGCAGGACAGTCTCCACCCGGATCGACCTACCGTTCGAGTCCAGAAGGACTTCCTTTCTTTCAAGGAAAAGCTGAATTTGGTGAGACCAATCCGGTTGCTCGCGTTTGGTGTGTTGAGCCGACAAAAACAGCCAGGACTGGCGATATTCTTATCTCTGTCCGCGCCCCGGTTGGCCCAACGAACGTTGCAAATGTTGAGTGCTGTATTGGTCGTGGTCTCGCTGCAATACGATGCGGGAGTTACTCCGACCGTGATTTCATCCTCAATGCGTTACGGCATTTTGAATCAACACTGATAAAAAAGGGCTCAGGCAGTACATTTGAAGCAATCAATCGAGATGACTTGGAGTCATTTGAAATTCCCGTCCCACCCTTACCTGAGCAGCGGCGGATAGCGGGGGTGTTGCGCGAGCAGATGGCAGTGGTGGAGAAGGCCCGCGCTGCAGCCTATGCCCGGCTTGAAGCGGTCAAAGCCCTGCCCGCCGCCTTCCTCCGCCAGGTCTTCCCCAAACCCGGTCAACCCCTCCCCACCGGCTGGCGCTGGATTCGACTATCTGAAGTTGTTGATGTGCGAGATGGGACACATGATACTCCTCAATATGTCGATAATGGAATTCCACTGGTAACCTCAAAAAACTTGAGACATGAAGGAATAGATTTTAGTAATGCGCTCTTTATCTCTAAAGAAGATCATGATCAAATCAAAAAGAGGTCAGGTGTAAATAAAGGCGATATTCTTTTTGCAATGATAGGAACGATTGGGAATCCTGTCATCGTTAAGACAGAAGATCCTTTTTCGATAAAAAATGTTGCCTTGTTTAAATTTGAGAATGGCTTCGTGTTGAATGAATACTTCTATTATTTGCTTTCATCTCAAGTAATTATAATGCAGTTAGATAAAGATTCTCAAGGGGGAATTCAGAAATTTGTTTCTTTAGCTGTCTTACGCAATCTTCAAATTCCCTTACCTCCTATGCCCGAGCAGAAGAGAATCGCAGCACTCTTGTATAAGCAGATGGTGGCGGTTGAAAAGGCCCGAGCGGCGGCGGAAGCTGAACTGGAAACTATCAATGCCCTGCCGTCGGCCTTGTTGCGCCGGGCGTTCAACGGAGAGATTTGATATGGCCCGTGGAGTAAAAAAAAATAATAACGGTAACGGCAAACGACTGGTCACCCAGCAATCGGTGGATCAGGCGGTCAAGAGCATTTGCGACATTATGCGGCGCGGCAACTGCGCCGGAGCTATGCAGTATGTTCCTGAACTGACCTGGATTCTCTTCCTGCGCATCCTCGACGAGAAGGAACACCGTGAGCAGCAAGAGGCAGAAGCGCTTAGCGTGCCTTATCGGCCTTCGCTGGAAACACCGTTTCGTTGGCGGAACTGGGCGGCGCCGCCGGAAACATTGCCGGAGGGACAAACCAACAAGCGTGTCGAGCTGCAGAACTCACCACAAAACGCCTTTTTCAATTTCGTAAACATGGAGTTGTTGCCTCACCTGAAGGGTTTGAAGAATCGGTCGGATGCATCATCCCGCCAAAAGGTCATCAGCGAGATCATGACCGGCGTCGAGCGAGTGCGTATCGACACAGAGCGAAATTTTCTTGATGTGCTGGATAAGGTGGATCAGCTCACAACAGAGGCTGTGGACCCGACGCATGTATTCACCCTCTCACAGGTTTACGAAGGGCTGTTATTGAAGATGGGGGAGAAAGGCAACGACGGCGGCCAGTTTTTCACTCCTCGGCAGGTCATAAAGGCGATGGTACAGGTTATTGATCCCAATATAGATGATACTGTTTATGATCCGGGCTGCGGCACCGGTGGATTTCTTGCCCAGAGCTTCGAACACATAATGGGAAAAATCGGCAACAAAGCTATAGGCGACCAACTTGAAACGCTTAAACAAAGGACATTCTGGGGCCGTGAGAAGGAGAACCTCATATATCCGATTGCTCTGGCAAATCTGATTCTGCACGGTATCGACAAACCGAATCTATGGCACGGCAACACCCTGACCGGCCAAGAGACCTATGGCGGTTTGTTTGAGCACGCACCACAGACCTTCGATGTCATCCTGACCAATCCTCCATTCGGCGGGAAGGAAGGCAAGGAAGCACAGACCAATTTTGATTATAAAACCGGGGCAACGCAGGTGCTTTTTCTCCAGCATGTCATCCGCAGCCTGCGCGAGAGTGGACGATGCGGGATCGTCCTTGACGAGGGGCTTCTTTTCCGGACTAATGAAGATGCGTTTGTTAAAACCAAACGAAAACTGCTCGACGACTGTGATTTGTGGTGTATTGTGAGTCTGCCGGGAGGAGTTTTTACGGCAGCGGGCGCAGGCGTCAAAACCAACCTGTTTTTTTTCACCAAGGGCCGGCAAACACATAAGATCTGGTATTACGACCTGTCCGATTTGAAGATCCGGAAGAAAATACCATTGATGCTCAAACATTTTGAGGATTTTCTGCGGCTGGTTCCGACGAGAGGTGACAGCGAGCTTTCCTGGACTGTGGACATGGACGAGCGGAAGAGGATCGCCGCTGAGGAGGCACGGCCACTAAAGGAGCAAGCCACTGCCAAGGGCCAGCAGACCGCACGGTGGGACGAACGGCTTAAAGACTTAAAGAAAGCCAAACCGTGCGATGAAAAGGCCATAGAGGAGGCCGAAGCAAAGGTCAGGGAGCTGACACGCGAATCAAGGGAACTTGCTGCCAAAGCCAAAGGGATTGAAGACGCTGTTTATGACCTCAAAGCCGTTAATCCAAACAAGAAGCCAAATGTGGACACCCGAACACCGGAAGATCTAATGAGCATCATTGAGGCAAAGGGTCGTGAAATTGCCGAAGCCCTGGCCATACTCAAGAATCGCGAGATGGTGAAATAAAGCTAAAGAAAAAGCACTCAACTATTTTTTATATTGTTTTCAGATAAACCCTCTTTAGATCCATTAACGTCAGAAACTCCACCCCTGCTGCTGCATGAAGACCTCAAGGCCGACACAAGGTACATTGAAATGCACGCAGACGTTCGGAATCTTAGCAGCGTTTTCCTTAAGCCGCTCTTCGGTAACCACGGTGCCGTTGTGAACTTTAGCACAAGCGATAACGAAAGGGTCTGCAATAGGCGTCCCTTTTAGCCGTTGCTGTTCGCCGATCAACCCCTGGAAATGTCTGACCCTAAATATCTGTGAGACAAATTGCAGTTCTAACGCATTCGGTTTTGTAAAAATCTGCTTGTTGCGCTTTGCCCATGCCAGAACTTCGGTGCTAACATTCTGGCGTTCCAGTTCATTCCAGACTTCGCGGGTTGAAATCAGTTCGTTTCTCTCGACCAGTGCATCAAGGCCGCTCCAAATCGATCTGAACACCGCCGGATAAAAATGTTGGAGTTCACGTAGAGAACTGGTGTCAAAAACATAAATCATGCCTCAGCCCCTTGCAGAATTCTCTGCTCAAGCCCGGCAAAGTTTTTCGCCCTTATCCCAAGAAATTCGGAAGCTTGTTCCAACGTGATTTGGTGTCGATAATAGCGGCTTACAACTTCCTTGGCAAATCGGTCGCTTAGGTAAACATTTTGTGATGCATACCAGTCACCGCCAGAGCCAGACTTTTTTTGCGCAGCCCACTGTTTTGCTTTTTGCTCATAGAATGCTGACCCAACTCGTCCTTGGTCAAGAAAGCGGCGTAGAATAGCTTCCCGACTGACTCCGTAGCGGGTAGCTAAATCGTCGAAATGCTGTTCCGAAGAGTTCTCGACATTGGCGGGAAAATGTGCAATCTGTTTCTGAAAATCATTTGAGGGAATCAGCACCTCCGCAGCAATAGCATTGCAAAAGCGCTCTACCTGTTTTTCGGCGAAGGGCAATCTGTCGATATAACTTTTATCGAATTTACTCAGACCGTTGATGCTCAACAATAGGTGCGCCAGTTCGTGCAGGAGGCTGAATATCTGCCTCGTCTTTGTTGTACTGTTGTTGAGATAAACAACAGGAAAATCGCTATCCACCAGGCAGAAGCTGGAGATATCTTTTTGTTTAAAAGCCGCTTTAAAGACAAATACACCCGCATCCTCAATTGCCTGACGCCATTTTTTCAGGGCAAATTCATCACTTTTCCAGGTTATTTGATTTTCAAGTGTAATTCCCAAGAATTTGCGAATAGCATTAGCTTGGTACATTGCGGATTCGGTTCGGGACAGGGTAATTGACTGCCAGATGAAGTTTTCATCCTTCTTGCGGCTGCCTATCACTTCTTTGAGTGCAAGCTGAAAAGCATACGCTTTTCGAATTTGGAGATAGGTGTCGGAGGCAAGCGTTTGCAAATCAGATTGCGGGAGTGTCCTGAATTTACGTTCAGGAGTTACCTCTTCCGGAGGTTCCGGCAGGAAAAAAACGGCCAGCGGACGTTTGTAAACCTTATAAGCCAGCTTTTCTAGCTCGACATAACTTGGCGCATCTGTGCCATCTTCCCATGCTTCAATTTTCTCAAAGGGTTTTTTGATGGCACGCGCAACATCAGAAACAGACAAGCCCATCGTCTGCCTAGCCCAGCGCATGATCTCAGGCTGCACGCCGATGACGGGTTCTCGTCTCATAATAACTCCCTTTACACCATTAACAAGACAATCTTTTTTTATATATGAATGTACTAATATCAGCATTGGATGTCAATGATTTATGGATTTATGGATAGGAAGGCATAGAATAATAAGAGATTGGACACAAAGGTCGGTGAAAATTAATATAACTATTGACACCCGGATTATAATTTGACATATGAACATCTGTTCATATATTGGGAGGTAGAAATGGATATATGTCAGGAAAAAACAATACATATTGATAAAGTGAGAACCGCTGCAGAGAGCATACCTGAATCACATGTGGTTGATTCACTTGTGGAAGTTTTCAAAGCTCTCAGTGATACGACCAGATTGAAAATAGTCATTGCGCTTTCAGCATGTGAGCTTTGCGTTTGTGACATTGCCGCCGTATGCAATATATCAGAATCGGCTATATCGCACCATTTGAAAACCCTCCGCATGCTGAAAATTGTTCAGTTCAGGAAAGAAGGGAAAATAGTATATTACAGGCTTGATGATGAGCATGTTAATTCTCTTATAAAACAGAGTATTGAGCATGTTTTGGAATAAAAACTGAATGCTTTGTAAAAAGTCATTCTGCTGTGTTGCGCTTCATCTTTCGTCATTGCAGCGTACTTCTCTGTACACTTCATTCCTCAAGACTCGCGCGCCTTGCATAATGAATTTTTTCTTCGCCTTCAGATTTGTATTTAAAAGTTAACCATATTTATAAGACTATTATGACAGCGAGAATAAACATGGTATTGTTTTTCTTCTGTATTCTGAATTCTTACTCCTGTATTCTTCTATAGAAGGCTTATTATAATGACTGCCATACTTAACATACTTACATCTTCATGGAATATGTATCTTGATTCTTCAATATATATGCTTTTCGGCTTATTTTGTGCCGGGCTTATTTATGCGTATTCCAAAACCGACACAATAGGCCGATATCTCGGAAAAGGTAAGATTCGATCTGTATTTTTATCGGCTCTTATCGGAATCCCGTTACCGCTTTGCTCCTGCGGAGTAGTTCCTGCGGCAGCCGGTTTGAAAAAGCAGGGCGCAAACAACGGCGCAACTCTCTCATTTTTGATATTAACACCTGAAACAGGAGTCGATTCCATACCCTTGACATATGCGCTTATGGATCCCCTGATGACAATCATACGCCCTGTGGCTGCATTCATATCTGCGGTTACGGCAGGGTTGACGGAAAATTTTATTGGAAAACAGGAAACACCAAACGAACTGCAGCCATTCTCCAAGGAAGGTGCCTGCTGCAAAACATCATCTTTTACAAAACAAAATCAAGGTTTTATCAAATCAACAAGAATATATGGCGGTTTGAAGTATGCTTTCATAGATCTTCTCGGAGATATAGGAAAATGGTTTGTTGCGGGACTGCTGATCGCAGGGCTGATATCTTATTTAATGCCGGACAACATGATCGAATCTTATCTCGGCAATAATTTTCTTGCCATGCTTGTCATGCTTATCACCGGAATTCCAATGTATGTATGCGCAACATCTTCAACGCCTATTGCTGCAGCACTTGTTTTAAAGGGTCTTAATCCGGGAGCAGCTCTTGTTTTTCTGCTTGCGGGGCCCGCTACAAATATCGCTTCACTTAGCATGGTGTATAAAATGCTCGGAAAAAAAGCCCTCTTGATATATCTCTCTTCCATTTCGTTATGTGCTCTTTTATTTGGCTTTTTAACTGACTTCCTGTATAAAGGCCTCAATATTTCGGCAAAAGCATCCATCGGCAAAACCGCGGAATTAATACCGTTGCAGGCAGAAATTATTGCTGCAATTATATTAACCATGTTGCTTTTAAATGCCATCATCAGAGAGTACAGAACAGCCGATACGTGCGCATGCACCGCTTATAGAGGGCAAGGGGTCGAGGAACCAGGGTTCAAGTGATTAAAAACAAATTACTTTGAATGAACTATGAAAATTGTATCGATAGCAATCAGCAAAAAAAAGGGAACCAGGAAAACCTGTGTACCGGAAGCCGAACTTATAGCTGATCACGGTCTAAACGGTGATGCTCACGCAGGCAAATGGCACAGGCAGGTATGTTTTCTTGCAGCCGAAAGTATAGAAAAAGCAAGGGGTCGGGGGCTTGATGTCACATTCGGCGATTTTGCGGAAAACATCGCGACAACCGGGATAGACTGGCAACATATTCCAGTGGGAACAAGGCTTAAGCTTGGAGATAAGGCTCTTGTCGAAATTACCCAGATCGGCAAAGAGTGCAAAAAAAAATGCGCCATTTATTACCAGGCGGGAGACTGCATAATGCCGAGGGAGGGTGTTTTTGCAAAAGTCATCGAAGGCGGTATCATAAGCCGTGGAGATAAAATTGTGTTTGTTTTGCCTGAGACCGGTTTAATTCACTGGAAAAAGAAAACCGATGCTCCGGTCAACCATTTTCTGATAGGTGAAGAACCCCTGTCTATACGCATACAGGGAAAGCCCTATTCTGTAGTCATGCGGACACCCGGTGATGAAATAGCCCATGTTGCCGGTTTTTGTCTGGGTGAAGGAATTGTCGATTCTCCGGATGACATTACTTCAATAGGTTTTTGCGATGGCTCCGACTCCAATGTCGTAACCGTTAAGCTCTCTCCTTCCAGAAACACAAAAGTGTCGGAACTGCTTGAAAGGCGCGGTTTTGTAAGCCAGACAAGCTGCGGTCTATGCGGCAAGGAACTGATAAATGACCTTTACCAGAGCATCAGGCCTCTTACTTGCGATTTATCAATAGATATCAATAAGGCCCTTTACTGCCTTGAATCGCTCTCAGACCATCAGCCATTAAGAAAAGCCACACATGCTTCTCATGCCGCAGCAATTTACTCATCTGAATTCGAACTGTTATCGGTAGCCGAAGATGTAGGCCGCCATAACGCGCTTGACAAGGCTGTGGGGAAATTATTTCTCGGTAAAAAACTTTCACAGGCATCTTTACTTGTTCTGTCTTCTCGGGTAAGTTTCGAGCTCGTCCAGAAAGCGGCAAAAGCAAATATTTCTATCATACTTGCCACATCCCGACCTACAGAACTAGCTGTTAAACTCGCCTCAGAAATCAACATGACAATCGCATGCCTTGCAAGAGATGTCGGGCTTTTTATTTATTGCGGAGGGAAAAGGCTGAAAAGATAAAATACGCGGCTCCGAAAAAAGTCAGATTTAAAATCCCCTTGCATTCATTGACATTTCCGGACATTTGTCTTAGAGTGATAATTACATTGTTTAATAAAACCACTTTCTTTCTTCATAACTTTTGTGGTTAAAATTAAATTTTTAACAAACAGGTGAGAGAAATAGAAATAATAAACACAATAAAGGATATGCAACAGTATTCAGATATTGCGCGGAAGGAAGGAAAGACTGTCGCATTTGTACCGACAATGGGGTTTCTGCACGAAGGCCACCTTTCTCTCATGAAAAAAGGACATGAACTGGCCGATATAGTAGTTGTAAGCATCTTTGTGAACCCCGCCCAGTTCGGTCCCAGGGAAGATCTTGCGACATATCCCAGAAATATCAAAAAAGATCTGGAACTGTTAATACAGGAAGGTGTTGACATAGCCTTTATCCCTGATGAAAAAGAGATATATCCGGAGGGTTTTCAAACATATGTCGAACTGATACATTTGCCTGATCACCTTTGCGGACTTTCAAGACCTGTATTTTTCAGGGGAGTTGCGACTATAGTATTAAAACTTTTCAATATAGTAAAACCTGACTTTGCTGTTTTCGGTCAGAAGGATTTTCAGCAGCTTCTTGTAATAAAACAAATGGTTAAGGATCTAAATTGCAACATCGAAATAACAGGAGCGCCTACAGTAAGAGAAAAGGACGGCCTTGCAATGAGTTCGCGGAACAGTTATCTTAGTCCCGAACAAAGGATTCATGCCTTAGTTTTATATAAATCTCTTAAAAAAGCTGGCGAAATTCTGAAAAACGGAGTAAGGGATTCGTCGAAAATAGTGGATGAAGCAACAGCCATGATAAAAGCCTGTCCGGACACTTCAATAGATTATATAAAAATCTGTGACCCGGAAACACTTGAAGACATTAAAATGATTGAAAAGCCCGCACTGATGGCCCTTGCCGTCAAGGTTGGCACAACAAGACTTATAGATAATATGATATTAA
>RPRI01000058.1 GCA_003818505.1 Desulfobacteraceae bacterium
ACCGGTCAGCATGCCTGGATTTGCACAGTAGCAGATCATGCCGTAGCCCTTCCCCGGGGTGGTTTTGACACCGGGGATTATGAGCAGGTGGTCGTATGCTGAAAAATCCACTGCTTTCTCCAGTGCGGTCATCGTGTCTTCCACGAGCTTTCTCACCCTGCTCCTCTCCACCTGGAAATTGAAAGGGCTTACCCTGTATCTCTCCAGGGAGTCAGGCAGCCTCACCCAGCCCCGGAAGTCGGCTTTCACCCAGGCGAGGCCGTAGGACTGCTCCCTCACGTACTGATCCAGTTCCTGCACAACCCTCTTTTTTACACGATCCAGTGATAAGGAGGGTTCGGCATCGGGGAACCGCACAACGGCCATAAGTATCCGTAGCTCTCCCCGTGAATTAATCGACTGAAACCCCAAAGGTCCTGCATCTGAACCCTTCCTGATTGGCACATCCTGACAGCCCGACAAAGCTATGGACAAGAACACAAAAAAAAGAGTCAATGACGGAACGACGCATTTTTCCATGACTGCACCTTCCCTTGCTTGATTTGTAAAGAGCTTACTTTTGTGCAAGTGAGTATAAAAAAACCACCAGGTTATGTCAATAAACAGCTGGCCATCTGTCACGGTCATAAGAACCACAGAAATTAGTTTGATTGTTTTGCTGCGCTGAAATTTATTATTTTAATATACAAGAGGAATACCGAACAGTTAGCTCATTAAGAAGAAATTAATCGCCTGGATTTTCAAGCCAAGCAAGCTGCTTGTAAATTCAGGCCTGCATAATGTCATAAAAATTTAACAAATATTTAATATTTTACTCACAATTCAATAATATGAATACTAAATAATACAATATTCAGATTGTTTTAAAATATGAACCGAAAGGGCCTGCTTTTATGAAAACAATATGTTTCGTAAGACATGCTACAGCGGAAGACCGGAAAAAAGGTGTTTCTGATATTTCCAGAACGCTGGTTAATGAAGGTGTCAAAGAAGCTAAAAATGCCGCAAAGCGCATAAAAGACAGAGTGTTCGTAAACTCCCGGTCGGTTATTTTTATTTCAAGTCCTGCAAACCGGGCTCTTGAGACCGCTCATATTTTTGCCCGGAAACTCAATTATCCGGAGTCTAAAATTCTGCACAAAGATGCGGTTTATAATGATTCATCATCAAAATCGTTTTTTACAATTATAAAGGAAATCGATGAGGTTCATGATGCGGCCGTATTGTTTGGACATAACCCTTCGCTCAGCGAATTGACATCTTCCCTGATAAAGGGTTTTAAATTTGATATCCCTAAATCGGGCATAGTCATTCTGGTCTTTTCTCAGAACTCATGGAAAGCGATTAAAAAGCAGACCGGCATATTGACATACTTTGAATATCCTGATGAAAAATCAAAAAAACAAACAAATTTCAAAAGACATTAAGCGCAAAATTAGCCCTGCATATTTCTGGCTGGTTAAGCAGCATCAATCCGGAAGTTTCAAAGCATAGTTTAAAATCTATTGAAAAACATGCGTCAAAAATCATCAAAAACTTTATAAATGATTTAAATAAAAAAACCTATGAAAAACCGACTGATCAATAAGGAAATAAGCTGGCTCTCTTTTAATGAAAGAGTATTGCAGGAAGCTAAAGATAAAAGTGTTCCTCTGATTGAAAGAATTCGTTTTCTAGGGATTTTTTCTTCAAATATGGATGAATTTTTCAGGATCCGTGTTGCCATATTAAAGAGAATTTCTAAACTTGGTAAAAGCGCAAATAAAATTATCATGTTTGATCCAAGAATGGTGTTAAAAGAAATTCAGGATAAGGTTTTAATTCTTCAGGTACGCTTTGAAGATATTTATCAGGAAATCCTGAGAGAACTTGCTGCAGAAAATATTTTTATCGTTAATGAAATGCAGCTTATCGGAAAACAGTCTGCGTTTGTCAAAAACTATTTTCAGAGTGAAGTGCGGCCCAAACTGATTCCTATAATGCTGGATCAATTGAAATTGTTTCCTGATCTGAAAGATCATACAGTGTATCTTGCAGTTGCTTTAACAAAGCGAAAGAGCTCTCATTCCAAATCCACCTTTGCGCTTATCGAAGTCCCAACAAATCAACTTTCCCGGTTTTTGATTTTGCCCCAATCGGATCGTAAAAAATATATTATGCTGCTTGATGATGTAATTCGATTCGGATTACCTGAAATATTCGGCGACTATAATTACGCAACAGCCCAAGCTTATATGGTTAAGGTTACCCGGGATGCTGAACTGGAAATTGAAAGTGATATTTCCGAAAGCTACATTCGAAAGATATTAAAAAGTGTCAGGCAACGAAAGGAGGGTAACCCGGTACGGTTCGTATATGATCAAAACCTTCCCGAAATATTTTTAAAAGTATTTATCAAAAAAGTTAAACTGAAAGGTGCGGAAAATATCATACCGGGCGGGCGGTACCATAATTTTAAGGATTTTATGAATTTTCCCGATTTCGGCATTAAACATCTGAGATATGACAAGCATCCGAAACTTCCTCATAAAGATATTCTGGCGAATAAAAAGATTTTTACTTCGCTGGAAAGAAAAGATATTATGATTTATACCTGTTATCAGTTATTTGATTATCTTATAGACCTGTTGCGGGAAGCAGCTATTGACAAAGATGTTGAGTCTATTAAAATGACAATTTACCGTGCTGCAAAAAATTCAAGCGTTATGAATGCTTTGATCAGTGCAGCGCGGAACGGAAAGAAAATTACAGTTGTTTTAGAGCTTCAGGCCCGTTTTGATGAAGAAGCAAATATCAATTGGGCGGACAAGCTTCAGGAAGAAGGCGTCAAGGTAATTTCCGGGGTACCGGAGTTAAAAGTCCATTCAAAATTATGTCTGATTACCAGTAAAAAAGGAGCTCAATATGCCGTGATCGGTACCGGAAATTTTAATGAAGATACTTCTAAAATATACAGCGATGTGTTTCTGTTTACCGCAGACAGGCGATTGACCACCGAAGTTGACAGCCTGTTCGCTTTCTTCAGAAGAAATTATGACACTTCGATTTTAAAACACCTGATTGTCTCGCCGTTTAATACCAGAAAAAAGATCATCAGTTTAATACGAAATGAAACCGGGAATATTAAACACAACAAAGAAGCCTATATTATTTTAAAAATAAATAACCTGGTTGACCATGAGATAATTGACTATCTTTATCAGGCAAGCAAGGCCGGAGTAAAAATTACGCTGATCGTCAGGAGTATGTTTTCTTTGAAAACCGATTTGAGTGATTTAAGTGAAAATATAGAAGCATTCGGCATCGTGGATAAGTATCTTGAACATGCCAGAATATTTGTGTTTGCAAATGGCGGTGATCCAAAATATTATATTTCATCTGCAGATTTAATGACCAGGAATTTGGATTCAAGAGTAGAAGTGACCTGTCCGATCTATAGCAAAGAAATTCAATACGAGATTGGGCAATTTTTAAAAACCCAATGTGAAGATAATATAAAATCGCGGATATTAAATATAAACCAGGATAATCAAATCAGATCAACCGGTTCAGAAAATAAAATAAAAGCTCAGGATGCGTTTTATGAATTCTTAAAAGCAAGACATGCGCAGCCCAACATCAGATTGGATCGGTAGTGCGTCATTATAATCCCGATTTTGATTGAAGTTTTCAATACGTTTATTTCAAAAATAGATTAAAGCCTTTGCAATATAAGGAAGAAAAGGTGAAATTTGCATCAATTGACATAGGTTCCAACGCTGTAAGACTGCTGCTGTCCCAAGTGTTAAGCAACGGATGTCCCTTTTTTTCAAAAGATTCATTAGTGCGAATTCCGATAAGACTGGGTGAAGATTCATTTATGGATGGATTGATTTCAGAAGAAAAAAAAGAAAAGCTGATCGCAACCCTTATCGGATTTAAATATATGATCGATGCTTATAAGCCTGTGGATTTCATTGCGTGTGCTACGGCGGCAATGCGGGAAGCAGTTAATGGCCAGGAAATTCTCAGCGAAATTAAGGAAAAATCAGGAATTGACGTTCAGATTATAAATGGATGCAAAGAAGCCGAAATAATTTGTGCAAGCCATATTGAAAACAATTTGTCATCATCTGATACGTCGTATCTTTATATCGATGTTGGGGGCGGAAGCACAGAAATGACGCTGTTTTCAAAAAACGAGGCCAATATTTCCGAATCATTCAATATCGGAGCCGTGAGAATCATCAATAACCGGGTTAATGACTCTCAATGGGATACAATGAAAAGATGGGTCAAAGAATATATTAAACCACATGAGAAATCCGTGGAAGCTATCGGAAGCGGAGGTAGTATAAATAAGCTTTACAAGTTTTCAGGTAAAAAAGAGCAAACTCATTTGTCGTATAAAAAAACGGAGAAAATTTTTAATTATTTAAATTCGTTTTCATTTGATGAGCGGGTTCGGATGTTAAACCTTCATACCGACAGAGCCGATGTCATAATTCCGGCGGTCAGTATTTTTTTGAAAATTATGAGATGGGCCAAAATTAAAAAGATTCATGTGCCTCAGATCGGTCTGGCAGACGGCCTGATAAGAATTCTTTACGAAAAGCACAATAAAAAGCAAACGTTTTAACTATCGGCTGAAAAAGAATTCATAATAATGACGATTCAGTAATTTACCCAATATTACATGTAAAGGATTTCGGATATTGCTGAACAATTCATCACAACATCAAAAAATGGAAATAAAGATTAAAAATAAGTATTGAATATCAATATCAGTGAATACATTAATATCTTCAAACTGAAGTTAATAGACAGAATGATATATTCTTCTGAATAAATGCAAAGTTTTTGATACATCTGTAGAACGGAAAGCCTAAGTATTATAAATGTTTTTAGGTCTGTTCAACCTTCTGAAAAAATAAATCAGATTTATCTATTATTTATATGCAGCTCAATGCTTTAACAGGGATGTAATGCATGTAATATATCTTTCGTCTGTTGATGGTGATAATCGAGATTGTTTCCCGTCATGCTCGCAAAGATATTTTCAGCAGATAAACGGAGTCACCGGCCTCACACCTCTCGAGAGCCACATAGCATATATCAGAGCGATAAAGGAGGACGGCCACCTTCCGCCAAGAATGAGAATTGCTTTTCACCATATTGCTACGGATAAGCTTTATTCCAAATTTAAGGAACGATATATTAATGCTGCGAGCAAGGGATTACTGAGAAGAAGCTATACTCTTCCAAATGGTAATAACGGCAGAAAATAAAATCATTACTTTACCAACATATTTTAAGATACCATCAATTCTGATTTCATAATTATCAAGGAAAGCGGGGTAATGTATGTCAAAAGATTCCAAAACACTCTGTGAGTGGAAAAAGGGCGAAATCAGAGATGATTTCGAAAAATTGCGTGAGCTTGTGCGCAAGCCGGAGTTCATCTGCCGCAAGTGCGGACGGGCAGCAAATAACAAAGAGGTTTTGTGCAAACCGAAGGAACTGTAAAAGGGAAAATGTTAATAATGCAAAATTGATGAACTCGTAAAAAGGCGAAATTTGCTCTCTCAAACAGCTAGTGATTTTTAACGCTCAGTTCTTTAAAAATCTGTTTCCCAAGAATCTCAAACCCGTTCGCATATGACTTTTTACGAGAGTGTCAAAGTTGAAATGCCGTCGGTTAAATATCGTAATCCCTGAAAAAACAGTTAATCTGCAAATCCCACGAGAACCGCCGGTGTTCCGATTTAAGATATAGCGTAAGCTTGAAATTGTCAGATTAATATAATAAATATGATATACCAAAAAGTGAAAACAAGTATTTATTATTTTAATAGCGAAATTGAGTCCAAAAAAAACTACAAAACCGGGGCTAATCAGTCCCTGCCATCGGAGACGACCATGAGAAGAGTATGCGCATGGTGTCAGAAAGAACTGAACCCGTCAGAATCCATTGCTGCAGATCAAGACGTGCCCATAACTCATGGGATATGCAAAGAATGTTATTCCAAATTAATCCCATGCAAGGCAAAAACCCTGAAAAGTTTCCTGGATCAGTTTACCGATCCTGTATTCCTTGTGGATTCTGAAGGCAGGGTTGTGACTTCGAACAGCGCGGCTATCTCCGCTCTGGGCAAAAAGCCCGAAGAGATAGATGGTTATCTCGGGGGAGATGTCTTTGATTGCAAATACGCTGGCCTTCCGGGCGGCTGCGGCAATACCATTCATTGCAAGAGCTGCACGATTCGCAATACTGTCTCAGCCACTCTCCAGTCCGGTAAAAGCCATGTCAGGGTGCCTGCCTATCCTGATCTGTACCATATCACCTGTGAAAATAAAGTGCGATTCCTCATAACAACCGAACGGGTTGGTAATACGGTTCTGCTTAGAATAGATGAAATTGCTGAAGAAAACGGGTCCTGTTGATCCGAAAAGATAAAATACGAACCCATTGCCGTATCCGGAAGGCCTATGCGGAATGAAAACCAAATGCTTTATTGAGGAACCGGCAATTATTCGAAAATCCTTGAACATCCTGACTGTTAAAAAACAATTAACCGTGATCTTTCAGATTCTCCGGATCATGCATTATCGCCGGCAGAACCCGTCGACCGATTTCGGTCAACGGGTTCTGCCATATTCTGGTAAATATCTACCGTTTTAACATCGCCCGCACCTTCTTCAGAGCATCGGCGACATCCGCGTTCCCTTTCGTTATTTCATCCCAGAGGCCGGACATGCCTTCTCTCCACAAAGCAGCCTCCTCTGTGGTAGGGATATAGACATTGGCCCCCTTAAGGTTTTTCGCTTTTTCTAAATCTCCTTTAAGTTCGTTCTTGCCATACTGAACGGTATTGTTTTCTATGGTCGCACTGGCTTCCAGGATAATCTTCTGTTGAGCCGGAGTAAGTTTGTCAAAGTAATCCTTGTTCATGATGATGAATGTGTGCACTACTGAGATCGGTGTCATCAGGGCGTACGGGGCAACCTCATAGAGTTTCCTGTCCATATAGGAGCTGAGAGAATTAACAGCGCCATTGATTGTATTACGCTGAAGACCTAAATAGACTTCGGCGCCTGTGAGAAAAGATGGTCCTGCTCCCCACTTTTTGAGCGCCAGAGCATGTTCGGGACTCGCACCTCTGATAATTTGGCCTTTGAGATCTGCCGGTACCTTTATGGGCTTGGTGGTCAGGATAATTTGATCGTCGGGGCTGGCCATCGCAACCATGGCCAGGAGCTTGACTCCTTTCCGTTCTGCAGTCTGTTTCCAGGCAGTTCCGACTTCCGATTTGTATACATTCCATGTTTCATCAAGGTTCTGGAAGAGATAAGGCATCATATATACCTTCATTGTAGGAACAAGCTGACTCTCGGTGTACATGGTAAATGCACAGCCGGACTCCAAGCCACCGGTCTGAATGGCTTTGATCACTTCATTATCCCTGAAAAGCTGGGCCGAATGATATACTTGAACTTTTATATCCCCTTTTGAGTTCTTCTCAATAAGCTTTGCCCATTCAATATACTGCTTTGTAAGAAAATGGTTTTCCGGTGCGCCTGAGCTGAAACGGATTGTGGCGCTGGCTGCGTTCCCATTCCCGATGCCGATAAACATGATCATGAATGCCGCTAAAACACTTGCCGACAGAACTCTCTTTTTCATCTTGTACCTCCTGCGTTATTTATTGTGTTGTCCAAAAGCATTAAGCAACTTTCCCCCAAACATTATATTTACATTCAATTATCTACGTTGTGCTCTCCTCTCTTCCCTCTGATATTAATATTGGAAGTCTTAACCCGCAGCGCTGAACATTGGCCTGCGATTACATCAAAACAGCCGGCAGCCACATCGTCAAGGCTGGGAATACACAGAGGATGAGCAGGAAAAACGCCATGATTACGAGAAAAGGTATGACGCCTCTTGATACCTCGGCTGCTGTTGCCTTCCCTATTTCCTGGAGTATGAAGAGGTTAATACCCTCAGGAGGAGAGATTAAGGCCAGTTCACCGACAACGACCTGAATGATTCCAAACCAGATGCCGCTGAAGCCCAGTGCCGTGATAATGGGATAGAGTATCGGAACTGTAATAACCATAATCGACACAGCCTCCAGCGGGCCACCCAGTATAATGAGGAACACTACAATAATGGCTATGTATATCCAGTTTGGAATGGATAGAGAATTAACGAGCCCGAGAAGCTGCTGGGTAATCTGTGTCATGGTGATGAGATTACCGGTAATATTCGCCCCGATGATGATCAGGATGATCATGGCCCCGAGCTTTCCGGCCTTCATTACGCTGGTTGTAAATTTTGCCCAGCTCATGGTGCGATACCAGACAGTGCAGAGAAAAATACTATACAGGAGAGCCACGGCACCAGCTTCGGTAGGAGTAAACAAACCTGAATAGATACCGCCCATGATAATCACTATAACAATAAGACCTCCAAGGCCTTCCTTGAAAGCCTGAACGATTTCTTTGAAACTTGCCCGCTTATCTCTCTGGATATTCCTGTCCGTCAAACCCACGTATACCATGAAGGCAATGAACATGAGAGACAATATGATCCCCGGAATGATGGCGGCGAGAAAAAGCTTTCCTAGGGACTCAAAGGTCAGGGCGGAATACATGATCAGGCCGAGGCTTGGAGGAAAAAGAATACCAAGAGTACCTCCTGCCGCCAGCAACCCTATGGTGGTTTTTCTACTGTAGCCCCGTTTGGTCATTTCAGGCAGGGCGATTACACTCACTGCAGCAGCTACGGCCACGCTTGATCCCGTCATTGCAGCAAAAAGGCCGCAGAAGATGATAGAGGCTATTCCTATTCCTCCAGGGAGGTGACGGACCAATACATTGGCTAAGCGAAATATCCTTGGCCCTATGTCTCCGGCCTGCAATATGGTGCCGGAGAGAAGGAAAAGAGGGAAGGCAATGATGACGATGCTGTCCGCAGAAGCGTAAGAGGTCAGCGGGATATGAATCAGGGCATTGGAGCCGCCGAGGAGGAAGAAGAGTCCAAAGACACCGAAGAGCCCCATGGCATAAGAGACCGGCATGCCATTGAATAGCAACGCAAAGAAAAGGAGCGGCAGCCCCAGTCTCGGTTCAATCTTAAGAAGAACGAGGCTCAGCGCGAGCACAGCGATGAAAATAACCATGATGACGAGAGACCCTGGAGTGGCATCCTTTATTGAATACTCATCAGCCGTCATGTCCTTTCGGTTCTTAAAGAGGTCATTCTTCAGAAAGATAAGGAGTTGTATGAACATCAAACCGCCGCCGATAGGCACAAAAATCTGCGGTATCCAGAGTGGAATCTGAAGGGTTTGAGTTACCTCCTCCATTAAGATGGAGCTTTGAACCATCTTAATGCCATACCAGGTTAGAACCCCGCAGTAGACGAGGCCAAGCAAAGATGTGAATAATTCGAGAAAAAAGACCGACTTCCTGGAAACCATCGCGGTAATAAAATCAACCCTTGTATGCCCTTTTTCCTGGAGTGTGTAGGCAAAGAGCAAAAAGGAAGCGACAATGGTAAGAAGGCTGCTTATCTCCATTACCCACATGGTCGGGCTGCGGAAGATGAAGCGCATGATCACTTCGAAGGTAACAATTACTGCAACACCCAGATACATCAGGCATCCTAATCTGCCCAGGCTGGTAATTATCCACCGTATGATCGATTTTTCAGAAAATGCCATAAAATGTTTCCCAAATATTGCCGAGACTGATCCCTGGGCAACTTGTGGCTCTTGCTCTTTCTTAACTGTCGTCATAGTCCTCCCCATATTACGCCGGTGGTCGTATCCACTGGTGGCAAAAGTCAGGACTGCCGGTTCTACAGGCTACATGTCAGTTTGCCCGAAAGTTCTTTGCAGTAGTAAGCCTCTTTTATCCTCAATTTCTCAAGACCCACAAGATTGTTGAAGTCGGTAAAATTAATCATCTTATTCATATAACCGGATGTGGAGCCGGTTTTGAAAAGGGTCTCCATTGCCGACCTTGCTCCGTACGCTGCTGCATAAAGAGTTGAGAGGGGAAATGCTGCTACACTATAACCGATCTCTTGAAGTTCTGTTGTGGTAACAATAGGAGTTTTACCCCCCTCAACCATGTTTGCCAGCATCGGCGCATTCACCTCCCGGCAGATTCGTCTCATGTCTTCCAGTGACGGTGGTGCTTCTATAAATATGATATCTGCACCTGCTTCGGCAAATCTGCCCGCCCTTTCTATAGCCGCATCAATTCCATACACTGCCAGCGAATCTGTTCTGGCCATAAGCATGAGATCGTTATCCTGCCTCGTATCCACTGCTGCCTTAATTTTGATAATCATCTCTTCGGTCGATATCACCTGCTTTCCTTCCATGTGACCACAGCGTTTGGGGAATTCCTGATCTTCTATGAAAAGTCCGGCTACCCCGGCCCGTTCAAATTCTCTCACCGTTCTTGCTACATTCGTCACATTGCCATGGCCGGTGTCGCCATCAACGAAGAGAGGGATGTCTACTGCCTCTGAGATATATCTTGCCTGGGTAACCATCTCTGTCATGGTAAGAAGCGACACATCCGGTTTTGCAAGAAGCGAACCTGATGCCGGGTAACCTCCCAAGGTTACAGCCTTAAAACCAGCCTGTTCCACAATTTTTGCGGAAAGGGCATCATAAGCGCCAGGTAAAACGAGGATCTCTTCATCCAGCACAAGTTTTTTGAAAATGGTTGTTTTCTTCATTTTATGTTCTCCTTGTCGGGACAACCGGTAACTGTTCAGGAACCGGCCTTTATTTCTTCGACGTAAAAACTACCAACAGTTTGCCGGGTTTGTCTCCGATACTTCTTGAATAGTGCGGTTTATTCGAGTCAAAATAACAACAGTCGCCCTCTTCGACTACATTGATTTTACCGTCATAAAAGAATTCAATACGTCCCTCAAGCACATAAACCAACTCCTGTCCTTCGTGCGTCAGAGGTTCAGGGGGGAATTCAAAGCCCACTGTCACAACATAGCCATCCATCCATCTGCCGGCTTTCTTATGGGTGATTGATTCATATACATAGCCGAACTTTCCGAAAGGTCTCGAGACAACCATCCTTTCGGCAGGTTTAACAATTGTAATGCCCTGGTCGTCTTCCTTGCGAATCTCGCCGCTCAGAAGGTAAAAGACATCCACATCAAGGACATAAGCAATTTTTGAAAGGGTGCTGATGGGCGGCTCGCGCTTAAGGTTTTCGATCTGGCTGAGATAGCTTTTACCGAACCCTGTCTTCTGTGCCAGCTCATCGAGAGTCATACGTTTTTCCCGTCGTATTGACCTGATGCGCTGTCCGATGGCGTGACAAATCTCCTTTGCACTTTCTTCAGGTGTCTTCATAGTAAACATAAGTGCACTTTAAGCAAACTTTTGTCAAGGAAAATCTTGGTGTATTTCAACCCTTGGGGAACCCAGACCATTAACCACCAATCGCAAAAATGACTCAGTCTTCCGGATTGATGTATGACGACTCCATATTCCAACTCCCATTTAATGTTGATTTAAAGCATAAAAAACAAGTATCATTAAAATCCAGCATACACACTACAGGATAAAACGTCTGCCTGAACTTGACATACAAACTTATAAATATGGGACGTTAAGACCTGAAAAGCAAATTCTTATCATCGGAGAATTGCGGGGATATGAAATCAAATGGCACGGGAAGCGATTTAAGATTCCTGCCGGATTCAGTGTAGCCTATCCTGACCGCCAGGTTAGCCTAATAAATCGTGAAAATATGACTGAGTTTGTGACAGTGCGGAATACAGGTTAAGGAAAAGAAGAGAAAGTCTTCAGTTAGTTTTGAGATAAACCATCCTCCGCTCGTTCAAAGTTTTTTTTATCGCAATTATTTTAGCATTTGCCATGGTTTTTTTGTTGGCATTTGGCACACCCAGAAAGTTCATCCGTTAACCGAATTAGCAGCGACCTGTCTCGAACAACTATACAAACCTCTTTTGATCAATTTACGCATCAGTTTCAAATTTCGCACGAAGCTACATGGAGTGAATCGTAACCGCTGACCCTCAGCGCTATCCTCAATATGCTAAAGCCAAGCGGTCGCGGGGTTCACGTCCGGCATTGTTGCATCGGCCCCCTCAGGCGCGTTTGATGATCTCGCTACTGTATTATAGAATATCATCGGGGTTCAGGATGGGGGTGTGGTCTTTGCAAAAACGAGACTCGACTGCATCCTTCAGATTGCGGGGAACAAGGACGACGGGCTTTATTGTTGAATTTTCCTATAATTCCGGCCTGTTTTATAAAAAAGGTTATTTCTCCCCCACATCCGGCAGAAAAGTGAGTTCATCCAGATGCTTGTCCACCAACGCTTTCATTCTGTAAAGCACCTGAACCCGTTTGCTCACCGGCGTGTCCGCCCAGGCCGGATAGGCAGTCTGTGCAGACAGAATTGCCGATTCCACTTCATCCGCCATACACTGCGGCGCCCGGGCAATCACCTCGCCTGTAGAAGGATTATAACAATCCATGTAATTATCAGTGTTCTATTCAAGCCATTTTCCGCCGGCGCAATATTTTAATTTTTTAGGAATATCAAGCATTTTATCTCCTTTTGGATGCTCAGGGAATTTTATTAATAAGTTTGACTCATACAAAACGAAACAGGTTAAATCAATACAAATACAAAAAAATGACAGTCATTCTCACAGTAATTGAATCTACCGCTGCGATAATTTAAAATAACTATCCATAAATTTGTCCGGGTATATTTATCCTGATCGGAAATTACTGCAAAAATTATAAATCATGTGAAAAATATTGACAATTAATTGGATGTTTGTAAAAGTCGGCAATCATTTTTATAGTTCATTTTTCAAATGCCGTTTAATTTTTCTAAGGGTGTTTGGCATTTTTTATGGCAATTGGTCCGGAGTCCCTTGAAATATCAGCTCGACCGGGAAAGCAAACAATCAACTTTTCAGAAGGGGGAGTATGGCGATGAAAAAAGAAGAAACTACAACGATCGATAAGAAACAGGAAGATGAGAAAATCGGCCGGCGCGGGTTCCTTAAAAAGGCGGCGGTGGCAGGAGCGGCCGGTGTGGCTGCTACAGTGGGTTTTCCTAATGTAATCAAGGCTGCCGGTCCGATTACGATGCGCTGGCAGAGCACCTGGCCGACCAAGGATATTTTCCACGAGTATGCCCTCGATTTTGCCAAGAAGGTTAATGACATGACCGGCGGCGCTCTCAAGATAGAGGTGCTTCCTGCCGGTTCAGTTGTACCGGCATTCAACCTGCTCGACGCGGTATCCAAGGGCACGCTCGACGGCGGCCATGGAGTGCAGGTTTATCATTACGGCAAACAGAATGCACTAGCGCTGTGGGGTTCAGGTCCCGGCTTCGGCATGGATGCCAACATGCTTCTGGCATGGCACAAGTACGGCGGCGGCAAGGAACTTCTGGTAAAGGTATACGAGTCAATCGGCGCCAACGTAGTCTCCTTTCCCTATGGCCCGATGGCGACGCAGCCGCTCGGCTGGTTCAAGAAACCTATTACAAAGATGTCTGATTTCAAGGGAATGAAATTCCGCACAGTTGGAATCTCGATAGACGTGTTCACGGGTCTTGGCGCGGCTGTAAATGCGCTACCCGGCGGCGAGATTGTTCCCGCGCTGGACCGTGGTCTGCTTGACGGCGCCGAATTCAACAACGCCTCCTCAGACCGTCTGCTCGGCTTCCCCGATGTATCGAAGGTTTGCATGCTGCAGAGCTATCATCAGAACTCCGAGTGTTTCGAGATTCTTTTCAACAAGACCAAGTTCGACGCCCTGCCGGAAAATATGAAAGCCATAATCGAGAATGCGGTTGAGGCGGCTTCGGCGGATGTGTGGTGGAAATCGTGCGACCGCTATTCGCAGGACTACATCGATCTTCAGATCAAGGATAAGGTCAAGTTTTATAAGACTCCCGATGCGATCCTCCAGCAGGAACTGGTTGCGTATGATGAGGCCGTTGCAAAAAAAGAGGCTGTGAATCCGCTCTTCAAGGAAATCCTGGCATCACAGAAGAAGTTTGCCGAACGCGCCGTAAAATGGGATATGGATTACAACGTCAACAGGCGCATGGCTTATAACCATTACTTCGGAGCCAAGAAGGCTGCTCCCAAGAAAGCCGCACCCAAGAAAAGCTGAAGCATTTTACAGCATCACCAATCAGCCATCCCGATGCGCCGTTCCGGCTTCCGGATGGCTGATTTTTAGGATTTAGGTGTTACAATGCAGAAATTGCTACTTACCATTGACAAGATCAGCACCTTTGTTGGTAAAGTATTCTCCTGGCTCATCGTATCTCTTACCCTGCTCATAACCTATGAGGTGTTTTCCCGATATGCGCTCGATGCCCCTCACGACTGGGCTTTCGACGGCATGATCCAGATGTACGGGATGCTCTTCATGATGTCGGGAGCTTATACCCTTGCGAAAAACGGCCATGTGCGCGGCGACGTCCTGTACGGATTCTTTCCGCCGCGCCTGCAGGCTAGTCTTGACCTCACGCTTTATTTCGTGTTTTTCCTGCCCGGGGTGATCGCTCTCTGCTGGGCCGGCTACATTTATGCAGGCGATTCATGGGCGATTTTGGAGCACTCGGGCATCACCGCTGACGGCCCGCCGGTTTACCAGTTCAAAACCATCATCCCGGTTGCTGGTGCGTTCCTGCTGGTACAGGGCATTGTTGAAATAATCCGCTGTATTATCTGCCTCAAAGAAGGCCGCTGGCCATCTCGCGTAGAGGACGTCGAAGAGGTTGACGTTGAGAAACTCAAGGAAATGGTGCACGTCAAGGATGAAGATATAGCAAAGCTCGATGATGTCCTGACCGCCAAGAAAGGAAGCGACAAATGAGAAAAGAAGTCTGGTTCGGGCTTTCGATCATGGCTGCTGTCGTGATAGCGTTGTTCGTAATGATGCCTTCGCCGGAGCAGATGACCAACGGGCATCTGGGTCTGCTGATGCTGGGTCTGATAGTAGTTGCGATCATGCTTGGCTTTCCCACCGCATTTACTCTGATGGGACTGGGCACGATGTTCGCCTGGTTAGCCTATAACAGCGCTAACCCTGATACGGCGGTGCAGCTCACACTCGATTTGATGGTACAGCGCGCATATTGGGTTATGAATAATGACGTGCTGATTTCCGTTCCCTTGTTCGTATTTATGGGATACCTGGTTGAGCGGGCTAACCTGATAGAAAGCCTCTTCAAGAGCCTGCATCTTGCGACTGCGCGGATACCCGGATCGCTGGCCGTTGCAACAATCGTCACCTGTGCTATTTTTGCCACAGCATCGGGCATCATCGGAGCTGTGGTGACGCTGATGGGGCTGCTCGCCTTTCCCGCAATGCTCAAGGCAGGATATGGCATCAGGCTGGCGGCAGGGTCCGTGACCGCGGGCGGCACCCTCGGCATACTTATCCCGCCGTCGGTGCTTCTGATCCTCTACGGCGCCACAGCCGGTGTGTCGGTTATGCAGCTTTACGCCGGCGCCTTTTTCCCCGGAATTATGCTGGCAACGCTCTATGTAGGTTATGTCATCGTACTTGCAAAAATAAAACCGAGCGTTGCGCCTCCGCTCACCGAAGAAGATCGCTACGTACCTCTTCCCAAATTTGCGGAAGAGATCACCATGAGCGGAAGCAATAATGTCATTGTGGGGTTGATCGGCGCAATCAAGGGTAAGCGAAATGCCGATGTCCCAATGAGCACTTTACTCAGGCACCTTTTTATCGCACTTCTGCCTTTGATGGCTGCCGCGCTGCTCATGGGCTCGATTTATTTTTTTATAACAAAGCCGGACATCATTGATACGACCGGTTTGCAGGAAATGGGTTCCGTAGATACGACTAATATAGAAGATACTCAGGACGAGGGGTTGCAGAAAACGGAAGAACAGGGCGGTCTTCAGGAACCCTCGGCCGAAGGTTTGCAGGAGCCGGAAGAAACCGGTGAATTGCAGGAACCACCGGCAGAAGGTTTGCAGGAACCGCCTGCTGAAGTAAGTAAGGATACTCCTGTTATGGCAGGGACCGAGGTGAAAACCTCTCAACCGTCTGCTGAAATTGCAGAACCATCCCCGGCAGAGTCTGCGACGGTTGTTGCGGCTGCGTCTGTTGAGCGCCTGCCAGCCCCGACAAGCTATTGGATCTCACTGGCCATTTGCCTTGCGGGACTTGCCGTTTTTTATGCGATATTCACCTTTGTCCGGCTCGAGATTTTCAAGATGCTTCTGGGATCGTTCTTCCCTCTGGCCCTCCTGATTCTTGGAGTCCTTGGTTCCATCATTGCCGGTCTGGCCACGCCTACCGAGGCGGCGGCAATGGGCTCCTTCGGAGGTTTGTTCCTTGCGATTGCCTACGGGCGTTTTAATATGACGATGCTCAAGGAGGCTGTTTTTCTCACCGCCAAGACTAGCGCCATGGTCTGCTGGCTGTTCGTCGGTTCAGGTATTTTCGCCGGAGCATTTGCGCTTTTAGGCGGCCAGGAGATCATAAATGTGTGGGTGCAGTCACTTAACATGTCACCGGTTCAGTTCATGCTCCTCGCCCAGATTGTTATCTTCCTGCTCGGCTGGCCGCTGGAGTGGACCGAGATCATCGTCATCTTCATGCCTATCTTCCTCCCGCTCCTGACGCATTTTAATATCGACCCGCTCTTCTTCGGCCTTCTGGTAGCGCTCAACCTGCAGACGGCGTTCCTGTCGCCTCCGGTGGCAATGGCGGCATTTTATCTCAAGGGCGTAGCTCCGCCACACGTGACCCTCAACCAGATCTTCCTGGGAATGATGCCGTTCATGGCGATCCAGGTACTTGCTATCTTCCTGCTGTATATGTTTCCGGCGATCGGGTTATGGTTGCCGAGTCTGGTGTATGGTCACTGAGGGCTGCGATAGTGTGAAAAGGGTAGGAGGATGAGTTCATGAAGTTGAAAGTGCTTGTTACGCGGGAGATTTTTGAAGATATACTGGATTATCTGGCAGGCCACTTCGAGGTGAGCGCCAACCAGTCCGACATCCCCATGGATCCCCAGACCTTAGCCAAAAATCTCACCAACAAGTCCGGGGTCATGACCACCCTGATGGACCGAGTGGACGCGGCTCTGCTATCCGCTTGCCCCACCCTCAAAGCCGTCTGCAATATTGCCGTTGGCTTTAACAACATCGACCTTAATGCCTGCTCCCGGGCCAAGATCATGGTCACCAACACGCCCGGAGTCCTTGACGACAGCACCGCGGATTTCACCTGGGCGCTGATCATGGCAACAGCCCGGCGGGTGGTTGAATCGGATACCCATTTGCGTTCGGGACACTGGAAAGGCTGGTATCTCAAGCAGTTTCTGGGCGCAGACGTGCATCATGCCACTTTAGGCATCTTGGGTTTTGGCCGGATCGGACGCAAGGTGGCACGACGGGCTTCGGGGTTCGATATGACAGTCCTGTATCACAGCACCAGGCAGGCAGATCCAGATGTGGAGCGTGCCTGTAACGCTACCTATGTAAGCAAGGACGCGCTTTTGACCCGCGCCGACATTCTTACCATTCATGTCCCCTATGCTCCATCGACCCACCACATAATCGGCAGACCGGAACTGGCCATGATGAAACCGGGGGCTATTTTAATCAATGCTGCGCGAGGAGGTGTGGTGGACGACGCAGCCCTGGTGGAGGCCTTGACAAGCGGCCGGATAGCCGGCGCCGGACTTGACGTTTTTGAAAACGAACCGGCCTTGAACCCGGCTCTGATTACCATGAAAAACGTTGTCCTCACCCCTCACATCGCCAGTTCATCGGCAGCCACGCGACACGCCATGGCGATGCTGGCCGCCCGGAACCTGGTTGCCGCCCTGACAACGGGAAAACCGCCCAACCTGATAAATCCTGAGCCATCAGGCGACGGCTCAGGCCAATAGGTTGAGGGCACAGGAAGGCTAAAGACTGAAGGCTGAAGGACGACAGGAATTTTGCACTTTGTTTTCAAATCCAAAATCGAAAACCAAAACTGCGCTTTATGCCCTGGGGCTGCGGGAAGCGGCCAGGGCCATTCACAAGGGAGATCTGAGCAGCGAAGACTTCACCCGCGCGCTTTTCGACCGGATCAAGGCTCACGAGGAGGGCGTGCAGGCCTTCCAGTGGATCGATCCATCAAGAGCATTGGATCTTGCCTGCCGTGCTGATGAAAGACGCCGGTCCGGCGCGCCCCCTGGTCCCCTTCATGGAATCGGAGTCGGGATCAAGGATATCATTGAAACCCGGGATATTCCAACCACCATGGGCTCTCCGATTTATGAAGGTTTTATTCCTGAAAGCTCGGCAACGGTGGTGCGGCGTCTTGAGACCGCCGGCGCATTTGTGCTGGGCAAGACCGTCACCTCGGAATTTGCCTTCTTTACACCCGGCAAGACCCGTAACCCATGGAATCAAGACCATACTCCGGGAGGATCGTCAAGCGGTTCGGCTGCAGCGGTGGCTATGGGGTTCGTTCCCGCAGCGATCGGCACCCAGACCAACGGGTCGGTGATTCGCCCCGCCGCTTTTTGCGGGGTCGTTGGATATAAACCGACCGCAGGCCTTATCCCTCTTGACGGCATCCACCCCTTCAGCCCCAGCCTCGATCAGGTAGGCGTGTTCGCCCGCAGCGTGCCGGATGCCGCCTTTCTGGCAGCGGTTCTGGAGAAAAGAGACCCTTATCCGGCTTCCGGCAGCAAAAATTCCGTTATCTGCGGCGATGTGGCCCCCATGGCATGCCCCCCGCGACTGGCCGCAGTGCGCTCACCGGTCTGGCATCTGGCAGATCAAAATACCCGGGATCACTTCCTTGCACTGGTGGAAAGACTGCGCGCTGCCGGCGCCACAGTGGAAGAACGGGAGCTGCCGAGGGCCTTCAAACAGGCCCACGCCGTACATCGCACCATTATGTATGCCGAGGGAGCGAAGGGTTTCGCCGAGTTGCAGCGCCACCATCGCCGGCGTATCAGCCCGCGTCTCAACGGGCTTATCGATGAGGGGTTGGGCATAGGTCAATCCGTCCTGGCCCGGGACCTGGCACAAAGAGATCAACTATCCGGGGATATGGATATCTTTTTAAGTGAATTTGACGCGGCTATCACTCCGCCGGCCACTGGTCAAGCCCCCGCGGACCTCACCCAGACCGGAGACCCGGCCTTTTGCACCATCTGGTCGCTGTGCGGAGTCCCAGCTGTTACAATCCCGGCGGGGGAGGGCCCGCAGGGGTTACCCCTTGGCCTGCAACTCATCGGCAAGCGATTGGCTGACTGGCGCCTCCTTTCCATTGCAAAATGGTGTGACGAAGCAATCGGATGGTCTAAGAGGATCGTCAGTTAACATAATGCCTTTCCATACCCAAAAATTTATCACGTTCCAATCGAAACTCTATTCTGACAATCACCTTATTGTTCTTATCCGAAGTTCAATGATCGATATTTAGCTTTTTAAAAATCCTGGTTTGCCGTCAGGCGTGTGCCATCAAGCTCAAATGCAGCGAAATACTCCTCGATACGCCTGCGGGCACATTCTCCATCATGGTTGTTAATATTCAGGTTAAGCAAATCAACATACCAGGGAGCTTTGAACGTATTTTTTACATAACGCGCCGCGATCTCGAGAGCGATAGGCAGTGTAGTTTCCTTGGAGTCATCATGCACATCTCTGTTTTTAGCCCGGCGCAGTTTATTGTACTCCTCGGTTACCAGCCTGTCGAAGAACTCCGGAGTGAGCGGATCACCCGCCTTCACGCCGCTGGCCTTGTCGTCTTCAGTGAAACATGCCTTTTTATGCAGCCATTCCCAGAGGATGCTCAGGCGGATCTCACCTGTGGCCATGTCTTCCATCAGGTAAAGCACATCGTCATTTCCGAAAAAGTCAGCCGGTTTGAGCGCCGCTGCCTGAAAGCCACGGCCAAAGGCATTGCCGTATTGAAGCGCCACTGAGAGCAGGTCGCGGGCTCCACTTACCGTACGCGGGCCTAGTTCAAGCAGGATCAGATCATCGGCGTCTTTTTTGGTGTACGTGAGCGGCGGAAAGCTGCGGCCAAGCTGATTAATTTCGCCTGCCTTTTCCCAGACCGGCCGTACAATGTGGACCATCTTCCAGTGGGCAACCCATTTGCCGCTGGCCCCCGCCTGCTGCTCGCGCTGACCGCCGGCTACAGCCCGTTTCATCGCTTCGGCCACGCCCTTTTCAGAACCTACCGGAATATTCGGTTCCATGCCCCCCTGCCAGAGGGCGAAACGGCCGTTGCGGTCGGGGGTGTTTACAGCGCGGCGAACGCGGTCTTCATAAATACGCATATATCCGTAAGTCATGGTGATGGCGTCGATGTTGGGATTCTGGAAAGTCTTGTCCCATGCAAGGGCATCGGCCACGCTGTTGATGTAGTCCCAGCGGCCTGTGTTGAATCCGACGAAACGGCAGGCCAGGGCGGCCCGGATTTCCATCAACTGGTAGCAGGCTTCTATTTGCTCGACCAGGACATAGACTTTTACTGTCCCGGCGGAAAGACCAAGATGCTGTTCCAGAGCGCTTAGGATGTCGTTCCAAAGGGCAGCCTCTCCGGCGGTCTGAATCTTGGGCAGATAAAGGACGATAGAGCGGCCCTGAACCTGCAGTGTCTTGCGATTGTTGACTATATAAAGCACCGTGTCAACTATGGAGGCCGAAAAACCTTCACCGTTTCCGGTACAAATGTGCCGGTCATCAAGGTGCAGACCTCGTGGGCGGAAAATACGGGTTGTAAAATCCAACTGTTTCTTCCAGTTCTCTATGGTCTTGCGGCCGAAAAAGCCCATAGCCCATGCGTTTATCTCTGCTGAAACGTTTTCAGCAATATGCAGGAAAGGCTCTTTGCAGGCCAAAGCTATTATGAGATTGCGCTGGTTATCCAGGGACATGGTATCGACCTGGCCGAGAGCGTCCTCGCCGTCAAACATCCAGCCGTCAGCTCCGGAGAGCAGAGCATAGGCGACGTTGCGGATTCCGGCTTCCACGTTTGACCTGGGTCTGGTTGCAGGACCAGTGCCCTGGATCCACTGGCACTGAAGGTCGCGGGGGATATCCGCGCCGTCAAAAAGGCCTGTACGAGCCTGCTTAACTGTTATACCGGAGCCAGCGATTGCATCTTCCGGATCAAGAAAAGCGATTCGCCTGCCGTCTTTAAAACGCGCAGCCCGCCGTGCTATCCGTTCCTGCATGAGCTGGCTGCGCTTGCTGTCGAATTCTGCCAGGGCTTGCAAGGCATCGAGTGCTTCCGGTGTCAGCACGTCCGGATAGTTTTGCTGAATTCCGCTGCGGAAACGAAGCCGGCCTGAACCTGTCCCGGCAATTTTGTTTGATAACATTTTCTTTTCCTTTTCGTTTATTGATAATCAGGGGACAATTTTATGTTTAGAAAAATTAATGGCAAAACGGCAGAACCGGTTACACATGCCAGATCCTTATAGACCTTTGTATAGCGCCCCCTTTTGACCGATTACTGTGTCAGGCTCAAATTTAGGCACGAAGTGAAGCTTTCGCGCTATCCTCGAAATACTCAATGTATTCAAGTGGTTAAAATTATCGCCTTCCTTGTACTTGGCCAAAATTGGATGTTCTTCAAAGGTCTCCCTTAATCATAAGTCATGTAAAGCGGATGAGTTATATCCAGCGGTGAACTTACCCCCGCCCGATAAAAGGCATTTTTGTTGCCATGATGGTCATGAACTGGACGTTGGCTTCAAGCGGCAGATTTGCCATATAGAGTACGGCACTTGCAACGTGGGCAAGGTCCATCAGCGGCTCGACCGCTATCTGCCCATTTGCCTGGGGCACTCCTTTGGCAAATACGGACGCCATGCCGGTGTCGGCGTTGCCTATATCGATCTGGCCGCATGCGATATCGTAGCGGCGTCCATCCAGAGAAATTGCCTTGGTCAGACCGGTGATCGCGTGTTTGGTGGCCGTGTATGGCACGGAATTGGGTCGCGGGGAATGTGCGGCAATCGAGCCGTTATTGATGATGCGTCCGCCCTGAGGGTTCTGTGTTTTCATGAGGCGAAAGGCTTCTCTGGCGCACATGAAAGATCCGGTGAGGTTGGTATCCACCATTGCCTTCCATTGTGCCACGGATATCGCATCTATTTCGATGCCGGGTACGAAGATCCCGGCGTTGTTGAAGAGCAGATCCAGCCGACCGAAGCGCTCCTTAACCCGCGCAAACAAAGCATGTACTGCGTCAGCATCGCAAACGTCAGTCGGCACAACCAGGGCATAGGCCGGATTGTCCGATTCGGCTGCCGTTTGCTCAAGCGGATCGTTACGGCGCCCGGCAAGGGCCACGCGATATCCATCGCGCATAAGGGCAAGCGCTACTGCTTTGCCGATGCCTGACCCGGCGCCAGTGACAACTGCATTCTTGTTGTGCGTCATTCCCGGCTCCTAAATAGTTTCCATCCGGAAATGGCCCTTTTGTGCGATCTAAAGTGTCAATCCGCAGGATTACTTGTGCGGCATACATTGTGTATGCCTTAAGCGCAATCCGTTGATTTCCTTGAGCTTGCCCAAAATTGCCTATTTCCGAATTGGAAACTTCACTGTGTCTGAGCTTGGTTTCCGGATGAACACTAAATAGTTTCAATAATTATTGTATAACCGGATCATGAAGAAATATCAAGCATAGATGCGCAGCACGATGAGAAAGCATTGGAATTTGCGAAATTCATGACTGAAGCTCTCGCTGCCGGCGGCGGAATAAAAAATATTGCGGATAACCTGTTAATTGGTTATGTATATAATTAATTCATATTTCAGATTATTGTCTAAGAAGCATAAAAAGGAAAAAAGCAGGAAACCAGATGGGTAACCTTAAGCCTCAATACTATTATCTGATGGTTCTCCTTACAGGGGCGATTCTTGTCGCCTTTTTTATTTTTCGTCCGTTTTTCTATTCAATCATTATCGCAATGGTTTTCGCCGTGGTTTTCAACCCGGTACATCAAAAAGTGCTTGGCTATACGCGCCGGCGCCGTGGTGTTGCGGCAGTCATAACGACCGTAATTATTGTAATTTCAATACTTGTGCCGGTCACGCTGCTTGGAACACAGATTTTCAATGAAGCCCAGCTTTTATACGCTTCTATAACAGAAGGCGGCGGGAAAGATAATATTTTAAACGCGGTTGGAAAACTGATAAATTATGTTCAAAGGTTCGTACCGGCACAAATGAAAATTTCTGCGGATTTTGATCAATATCTGAAGCAGGCGCTGGACTGGCTGATTCAGCACCTCGGAGACATATTTTCAAACTTCGCAAAAATAATACTGAACTTCTTTATTTTTTTCGCTGCTCTTTACTACATGCTCAAAGATGGCCCGAGGCTTAAAAAAACAGTTGTTGAACTGAGTCCTCTGGCCGATACTGACGACGAAAAGATTTTCAATACAATCGAATCGGCAATCAATTCGGTGATAAAAGGAAACCTCACCGTGGCAGCCGTTCAGGGGGCTTTGACCGCGGCAGGATTTTCGGTTTTCGGAGTTCCGAATGCGGTGCTGTGGGGTTCTGTAACCGCGATAGCCGCTCTTATTCCCGGTGTCGGAACATCGCTTGTTTTCATTCCGGCTATTCTGTTTCTTTTCATAAGCGGCAGGTTTCTGCCTGGAATAGGTCTTCTTCTATGGGGGGCAGGCGCTGTCGGACTTGTCGATAATTTTTTGGGACCGAAACTGGTAGGACGCGGAATGCGGATGCATCCCTTTATCATTCTTCTTTCTGTTCTCGGCGGAATCGGATTCTTCGGTCCGGTAGGATTCCTTCTCGGACCGCTTACCATAAGCCTCTTTTTCGCATTTTTTGAAATTTATTCTTCGATCAAGCCACAGGGAAAAAAGGATGAGACCGCCTGAACTATTGAAGCTCCCCGCAGCAAGCTACGGGGAGCTTCAATCATATGGAATAGAGGCTGTTTTTAATATAGTTCGCCAATCCGGCTGCAAGCAGCCTCTTTCATGAAATGAGATTACTCTTCTTTGTCTTCCGCCTTTTCCTTTGTATCTGCTGATGAGCCTGCCATAAGTTTTAAAGTATTGTACCTTGCAACATAGTCCTTTTCTATCTTTTCACGGAGCTTTTTGGATTCATCCGGGAATGACTTCTCGAGAGATGCATACCTGTTTTCACCGGAGAGAAACTGCTGAAGGGTTCCGTCCGGAGCTTTCGATTCGAAAGTAAACGGATTTTTACCTTCTTCGGCAAGAAGCGGATTATACCTGTACAGCGGCCAGTAGCCTGATGCAACGGCCAGATTCTCCTCTTCCTGCGTTTTGCCCATGCCCTTTTTGATTCCCTGGTTTATGCAGGGCGCGTAACAGATTACAAGGGATGGTCCGGGGTATCTGTCTGCCTCGATGAAGGCCTTCATTGTCTGCTGTTTGTTGGCGCCCATGGCAACAGACGCCACATAGACATATCCGTACGTCATGGCAATTCTTCCGAGGTCCTTTTTGCCTATTTTTTTGCCGGATGCGGCAAATTTGGCGACAGAGCCGGCGGGTGTCGCTTTCGAAGACTGCCCGCCCGTATTTGAGTAAACCTCAGTATCAAGGACAAGAATATTCATATCTTCCCCTGAGGCAAGCACATGGTCAAGTCCGCCGAAACCGATGTCATACGCCCATCCGTCGCCCCCGAATGCCCAGACCGATTTTTTAACAAAGAGGTCGGACATTGAAAGAATCGTCTCTGTAAGGGGAGTTCTTTTCGCGTCGGTGAGCAGCTTTTTTATCTGATTGCCGTATGTTTTCGATGTTTCGGCATTATTCATTCCTTCAAGCCAGCCCGTCATCGCGGCTTTTAATTCGTCCGGGACTCCTGCTCCAATGGCTTCCTTAATAAGGTTTGCGAGTTTTTCCCGGCGCTGCCCGACTGCAATGGATATCCCGTATCCGAACTCGGCTGCATCTTCAAAGAGAGAATTCCCCCAGGCCGGTCCGTGTCCGTTCTTATCGACGCAGTATGGAATAGACGGAGCCGAGGCTCCCCATATTGAAGAACAACCGGTTGCGTTGGCTATTATCATCCGTTCTCCGAAAAGCTGTGTTAACACCTTGACGTATGGGGTCTCCCCGCATCCGGCACAGGCTCCCGAAAATTCCATGAGAGGTTTCTGAAACTGGCTTCCTTTGACCGTCTCCCTAGAAACGAGGCTGTCTCTTACGGGAAGAGTTAGGGAGAATTGGTGATTCGGAACCTGGTGCGGGGTCTGTGTATCAATCGGCTTCATGACAAGGGCTTTCTTCTTAGACGGGCATATATCCGCGCAGTTTCCGCAGCCCTGGCAATCGAGCGTATTGACCTGCATCCTGAATTTGTATCCTTTCAGCTCTTTTCCGACGGCCTGCTTTGTCTCGAAGGATTCCGGTGCGTTTTTCAGTTCTTCCTCAGTAGCAAGAACGGGAATGATGGCTGCATGAGGGCAGACAAATGAGCACTGGTTGCACTGTATGCAGTTTTCGGCTATCCATTCGGGAACATTTATGGCCACTCCGCGTTTCTCATACCTGGATGTCGCGACAGGAAAAAGACCGTCGGGTTCGAATGCGCTGACCGGCAGATTATCACCCTGCTGTGCAAGCATCGGCCTCATGACTTTTTTCACGAATTCCGGATCATCTGCCGCAGCCGGGCTTTTCCCGCCCGCCTCTTTCCATGACTCAGGATATTTTATCTCAACAAGGTTCGCAAGTGTCTGGTCGACCGCATCGATATTCATTTTGACCACCTTATCGCCTTTTTTCCCGTAAACCTTATTGATTTCAGCTTTTAAAAGAGAGATTGCTTCTTCAAAAGGTATCACGCTTGCGAGCTTGAAGAAGGCGGTCTGCATTATCATATTGATCATGCCTCCGAGGCCGACCGCGCCTGCTATTTTAACCGCATCAACATTGTAAAATTTAAGTTTTTTCTCAGCGATAGTTCTTTTTATTTTTGCCGGAATGTGTTCTTCCATCTCTTTTAAAGACCACGCGGAGTTCAGGAGGAATGTCCCGCCGTTTTTTACGCCTTCAAGAACGTCGTATATCTGAACATAATTAGCCTTGTGGCATGCGATAAAATCTGCGGTGTTTACCAGATAGGTGGACTGGATCGGTCTGCTGCCGAAACGGAGATGTGAAACCGTTATACCGCCTGATTTTTTTGAATCATAGGCAAAATATCCCTGGGCAAACAGGCTTGTGTTGTCTCCTATAATTTTTATGGCGGACTTGTTGGCGCCGACTGTTCCGTCAGACCCCAGTCCCCAGAACTTGCACTGTACAGTCCCTTCGGGAGTGGTTTCGATATCTTTTCCCGTTTCAAGAGAAGTATAAGTTACATCATCTGTAATTCCTACCGTAAAATGATTTTTCGGTCCTGCCGACTTCATGTTGTCAAACACCGCCTTGGCCATTGCAGGAGTGAATTCCTTTGAGCCGAGTCCGTAACGCCCGCCGGTTATCACGGGCCTTTCTCCTCTTTCCATGAAAGCCGTGCATATATCGACGTAAAGCGGATCACCGATTGCGCCCGGCTCCTTTGTCCTGTCAAGAACCGTTATCCGGTCTGTAGTGGCAGGAAGAGCGGAAAGAAAAGCATCTATCACAAAAGGCCTGTAAAGGCGTACTTTGACAAGTCCGACTCTTTCTCCTCTGTCATTCAACCGGTTTACGACCTCTTCGATTGTTTCGCATGAAGAACCCATTGCGACAACAACTCTTTCAGCTTCCGGATCTCCGACATAATCAAAAAGCCTGTAATGGCGGCCGGTAAGATCCCCCACTTTTTTCATATATTCTTTTACTGTTTCCGGGATCGCAAGATAATATAGGTTGGCGGCTTCTCTTCCCTGGAAGTATATGTCAGGATTCTGGGCTGTACCGCGCACGGTTGGATGTTCCGGGTTCATTCCTCTTTTGCGAAAGGCGTCTATTGCTCCAAAATCTGCAAGAGAAGCCATTTTATCATATTCTATCATTTCAATTTTCTGTATTTCATGGGAGGTCCTGAATCCGTCGAAGAAATGGAGAAAAGGAACTCTTCCTTTTATAGCGGAAAGATGTGAAACAAGGGCAAGATCCATGACCTCCTGAACCGAATTGGAACACATAAGGGCAAAACCGGACTGGCGAACAGCCATGACGTCTGCATGATCCCCGAAAATGGAAAGTGCGTGGCCTGCAATCGCCCTTGCGCTCACATGAAAGACTCCGGGGAGAAGCTCCCCTGAAATTTTATACATATTCGGGATCATAAGGAAAAGTCCCTGAGAGGCCGTAAATGTGGTTGTAAGAGCGCCTGCGGCAAGGGCTCCGTGAACTGCTCCGGCTGCTCCTGCTTCGGATTGCAGCTGTTTTACATTAAGTCTCTGCCCGAATATGTTCATGCGTCCCTGAGCCGCCCATTCATCTGCGGTCTCGCCCATAGGTGTTGAAGGCGTTATCGGGTAGATTGCAGCTACATCACTCATGGCATAAGCAACATGAGCCGCTGCGGTATTTCCGTCGATGGTTTTCATTTTTTTTGCCATAATATTAACTCCTTATATATAATCAATTTCGATTCTTCTCTCAATTACCCTGAAGAAAGGATTCAAGTGTTTTTCTTCCGTACCTTTCGTCAGTATTGTCTTGAATTCTCACTTAGATCATCAGCTGATTGATGATGATTCAAGCTTTATAAGTTATGCCAGAAAAGCCTGTTTGTAAAGAAAAGAATTATATTACAGGGCCGTTCCGGAATCGAGAATGTTTCTTTGTTTCCGTACAATAATAACTGGAAAAACAAGAAGAAGCCCCGATACGGCCAGAGGGAAGGTGAAACTTCCGAGGTAATCGTAGCCATATCCTGCAATTATGGGGGAGATTGCCGCCGGAATATTGGCTGAAAAAAGAAGACCATATACCTGTCCTACGTGCCTGACCCCCCAGATCCGGGCCGTTGTTGAGGCATAAAGAACAAGCACGCCTCCATAGTTGAATCCGGAAATAAAGGCAAAGAGCAGAAGACCTGCTTCGGATCTTAGGATGAAAAAGGAACAAAAAAGGAGTGTTGCCTGACAGACAAGATTCGCCTGAATAATTGAGGATGCTCTTACCCTGTCAAAAACCATGCCCCATAATATCCTTCCGAGCGCGTTTGCGACAGCAAAAACGGACACGGCGGCGATGCCTGCGTTAATGCTTACGCCGTCAAAAAGCTGTTTAAGGTTGGCGTTGACAGCAAAACCGGCGGCAAGGGCCGTAAACATGGCAAAATACAGGATACGGAAATTCCCGCAGGCGACAATACCGGATGGCGGAAGGCGCTTTTCGTTCCTTGTTTCGGCATCGGGAGGATTTTTCATCACTGATCCGGCTATGGAAACCAGCATCAGAAATGTCATGCCGAATAGCGTGAAAGCTTCAAAAGGAGATTTGCCCATTGAATTTATCATCATTCCTGCCGCCTGACTTACTACGGCTGCTCCTCCCCCGAAACCTGCGACAGACAGCCCTGTTACAAGGCCTTTATGCTCCGGAAACCATCTTATGCAGGTTGCAATAGGGACAATATAAGCAAGCCCGGCGCCGAATCCTCCCATCAACCCTATACCTGTTATTGTGAAGGCAAAATGATTATTACCGAATCCTGCAAGAATCCACCCGCCTCCGAAGAGAATACCCCCTGAAACGGCACATAATGCGGGCCCGAAAAGCTTTAAAACATACCCGGAAAAAATCATGGTAAAAGGAAAAGCAAAATAGAAAACGGAAAAAGGAAGCTGGACAGGCCCCTGGAGAAGCCCTGTCAGTTCCTTCAGAGGAGCGACATAAACGGACCAGGAGTAGGTTGCGCCAAGGCACATCTGCATTATCAATGCAGACACAAGAATTACATAACGTCTCACAATTGTACCGCAGGATATTAATATTGACTATTAATGATGGTTTCGTAAAAAGCAATTTTATGCCGCTTTGCGGCAATCTATATTCGACGAACTCGTTGGAAGTCTGAATATGCTCTCTTAGCCCCGATAAACGGGATAAGTAAGTTTACGAAATTATTTCCGGACGGAAATAATTTCTAACTTACTAATG
>RPRI01000059.1 GCA_003818505.1 Desulfobacteraceae bacterium
CTGTCGACGTCAATTCATCCCGGAAACTTTTCAAAAAAATCTGTAAGATAATAAACAAATCCGAAAACCACATGTCATCTGCCGCAGAAACAATATTTGCCGCAAATGAGAACAAAAAAATTGATTTTAATGAACTTTATGCCGCCCTGCTGCACGATGATGACGCTTCTTTCGGCAATATCGCGTCAAAACTAAAAACCGACAGAGACACGCTTGCATTTATAACATATAACAGCATAAAACCGTCGTTATCCATATTCGCCGAATCCGCTTCAAAATATCTTGATAAGGATAATCCGTGGGAGAAGGGTTACTGCCCTGTCTGCGGAAACTTACCTCTCATCTCCACTTTTGAATCCGACGGAAAAAGATTTCTGACATGCAGCTTCTGCTGGCATAAGTGGACTGTAACAAGACTTTTCTGCCCCTTTTGCGAAAACAGGGAAGCAGGTTCACTTCATTATCTCTTTTCTGAAGATGAACAGGAATACCGGATAGATGTATGCGACAGGTGCAACAAATATATAAAGAATGTGGATACGAGAATTATCAGCCGTTTTGTTTACCTGCCGCTTGAGCAGATCGCCACGTTGCATCTTGACATAATGGCAAAAGAGAAAGGTTTTGAGAGCGGGGTGCCGCTTGAACTTCAGGTGTAGCCGTGAAAACAGATGAGAAAAGAATAAGCCCTTTCCTGCTGGTTGTCTTTTTTTCACTCCTTATTGTAGCAGGCATAAACGCAGGAGAAGTGCCTGCAATGCTTGAAAAAGCAGTGACAATCTGCTTGAGCTGTATCGGTATAGGATGATTATGCCGCTAAGACGATGGATACAAACCATTGCCTCGCTTCTGAGCAACTCATACCTGCTGTTTCCGTTTAAAGGAAATATCTACCAGGGAACCTTAAAATCATTTTGCACTCCGGGACTGAATTGCTATTCATGCCCTGCCGCAACAGGAGCCTGTCCTCTCGGCGCTCTGCAAAACTTCATGGCTGTTCTACGTCCGGGATTGCAGGCCGGATATCAGCATTTCGGTTTTTATGTTATCGGGACACTCGGCCTGATCGGAAGTTTCTCCGGACGCATGCCCTGCGGATGGCTCTGCCCTTTCGGTTTTTTCCAGGAGCTTATTCACAAAATCCCGTCCCGTAAGTTTAATATTCCGGGGGTTTTGTCATACGCAAAGTATCCTGTTTTAATCCTTTTCGTTTTTCTACTCCCGTTGCTTATCACTGACGAATATGGATATGGAATCACCTGGTTCTGCAAGTTTATATGCCCGGCCGGAACAATCGAAGCCGGCATTCCGATGCTTTTTTTGAAACCTGAGCTTCAGGCTTTAATCGGCATACTGTTTTATAACAAACTCCTTATTCTGGTATTGTTTCTCTTCTGGATGATTTTCAGCAGTCGTCCGTTTTGCAGAACAGCCTGTCCGTTAGGAGCTTTATATTCGCTCTTCAACAAACACAGCGTTTTTAAAATGACTCATGATCCGGAGAAATGCACGCACTGCAAAGCATGCCATCAGAACTGCCCCATGGGAGTGAAATTCTATGAGAGCCAGAATGACATCGACTGCATAAGATGTCTGAAATGTTTGAATGAATCGTGTAAATTTGGAGCAATATCTTACGAAATTACAGGGTTCAAGGAGTCGGGGGGCCAAGGAGTCGAGTGCAAACCTACGGTCAGAGGCAGGTAACCGGTTATCAGTTATCAGAAACAACAGACTATTCTCGGCTCACTTGAACCCTCGAACCCTTGAATCCTGGAACCCTTTTATTTCTATTTTTTTGTCACAAGGGACACTGAAGTTTCTGAAAACTCCACGGGAATTTTCTTCCCGCCGTCATCTTCCTTTTGCTTTATCTTTACTCCCCGCGTTTTTACGCCGATATCCGCAGGCTTGGTTTTTATATCATAAATTCCGCTTGCGGATTCAAGATCGAGATCTCCCAGTTGTGACGATCCAGCGTAGACGGTTATGCTTTCGCTTCCGAAAGGAGGAGAAACCTCAAGGTCAAACCTGTCTTCCCCTGAAGGTATTTCATACACTGTTCCTCCCTTGAAATAATTGTCTGAGCTGTATGGGTTCGGGAAGAGCTGGACAGTCTTGCCGGCCGCATCTTTATATACCACTCTTGCGTAAAACGGTTTGTTTCCCCTGATATAGACCTTTATCTTCTCGGAGTTTTTATATTCTTTCTTATCCGTCCATACTCTGACGTTCAATAGAGAAGTTGGGTCATCAAAAGATGCTTCTTTTGCAGCGCTCTTGATTTTTTTCTCGTCGGGTGTGACCTCGGCCTTTACTTTCAGCCTGAAGCACTCGCCTGATGAAGGATCTCTGAACCACCCCTTTTCAATCTCTTGAATCACCCTGACAGAAGCGTTGGAATATGCCTTTACCATATCGCTTTCCAGCACAAAGTTTTTTACCTCGGTGTTGCTTTCAAGATATGTCAGCGTGTAATCGACAGCTTTCCGTTTTGCATCCGAAAGAGCTGCCTGCTCGGTATCTTTTTTCGACTTGTCGTCTCCCATACAGGCATAACCCTCAGCCTCCGTGATGGTCGATTGCGAGGCATAAAGGTTCGGTATTACAGCCAGTAAGAAAATAATCAATGCTATTATAATCCTTTTCATACTTTTCCTGCACCTTTTTTCTATTCAGCATTCACTTTTACTGATTACTGTTCACTATCTATTATTTCAGCAATCCTCCGATTTTTTTCTCAAGCGAAGCTTCCGATTGCTGGCCGGGTACTTTATCAATTACTTTACCGTTTTTGATGAGATAGAGCATCGGAATTGCGTATATACCGTATTTGCCGGCGACTTCATCTCCGGCCCAGTATATCGGGAAATTGACCTTCATTCTGTCGGCTATCTTCTGCATGGCTTCAGGTCCGTCTGTGTCGACACTTATCCCGATTATCTTGAGACCTTTATCCTGGTATTTGTTGTTCATCTTGATAAGAAGAGGCAGCTCATCGCGGCATGGTCCGCACCATGAAGCCATGGCGACAACAAGGGACCTGCTCTCCCTGCTCTTCATAAGCATGTCGAGCTCTTTCAGCTCAATTTTCTGAACAACAATCCTTGTGTTGGCTCCGGCAAAAAGGTACGAAGCGGAAAATACCGCAAAAATGACACAAACGGCAACAAACATAGCTCCCGTTTTCATGATCCGCATATACATTCCGTCACCTGCTATTCATTTTTATAGATTAAAATATGAGAATTGGACTTATAAAAAGCCGTCAGTCATAACTGAAGACTTTATAGACCGTCGGCGAACCCAGCAAGGCATCCACTTTCCCTTCGAGTTCAGCCCGTTTTTCATTGGCAAACCAGCGCTGCCATGCATCAAGAGACTTCCATGTGCTTATCACAAGGTATTCATTCGGATCATCCACGTTTCGCAATGTTTCGCCAGAAATATAACCCGGCTGGTAATATGCCATTGCCCGGAGCTCTGTAAGCATCTCTGAAAGCTGCGGAAGAATTGCAACATCCATGCCCCTGGACACTTTTGCCGCTCTGCGTATCATGAGTACACGAATCGACATTATTATATTCTCCTTATGGATATTATATAGTAATTGATAAATACGTTTCGTTTGGATATGGGTGCGTATGCGATCCGCAGAAACAAATAAATTGATAGCTCCAAACCGGAACATTATTCTGACAACCGCTATAGATTTTTTTCTTTAATCCCACATATCCTTAAAGTCAACAACTCATCAAAAAAGCCGCCGGTGTCAGCCGGCCATATCTTTTAAAGTCAGCAACACTCCCGCCGCAACTGCCGATCCTATGACTCCGGCCACATTCGGCCCCATGGCATGCATGAGAAGATAGTTTTCCGGATCGGCATCCATCCCGATCTTCTGGCTCACCCTTGCCGCCATCGGAACAGCTGAAACGCCTGCAGATCCTATCAGAGGGTTGATCTTTGAACCAGGGAAGAGATTCATGAACTTTGCCATCAGAACGCCTGATGCCGTACCGATTGCAAATGCTATTGCACCCAGAAAGAGAATTCCCAGAGTTGACACATTCAGAAATTTATCTGTTGACATTTGCGCTCCGACCCCAAGTCCCAGAAAAACAGTAACAATATTGAGCAGCGCGTTCTGGGCGGTATTGGACAGCCTTTCCACAACGCCGCATTCTCTCATAAGGTTTCCGAACATGAAAAAACCTATAAGCGGCGCTGCGGAAGGAAGCAGAAAAATGCATAAACCGAGAACTGTTAACGGAAATACGATTTTTTCCAGTTTACCTACATATCGCATCTGTTTCATCCGGATCTTCCTCTCGTCCGGGGTGGTGCATAATCTCATGATGGGCGGCTGGATTATGGGCACAAGCGCCATGTATGAATAAGCCGCCACTGCTATGGATCCGAGAAGATGCGGCGAAAGCCGGCTGGCAAGAAAGATAGCGGTCGGCCCGTCCGCCCCTCCGATGATACCTATAGAAGCCGCATCAAAAAGATCGAAATTGATTCCGGGAACATATTCCGAGAGGAGTAGCGCACCGATAAGTGTTGTGAAAATTCCGAACTGGGCGGCAGCGCCGAGAAGAGCCGTTTTCGGGTTGGCAAGCATCGGGCCAAAATCGGTCAGAGCGCCTATTCCCATGAATATAATGAGCGGAAAAACGCCTGATTTTATACCGATATTATAAATGTAATAGAGTATTCCTCCCGGATCGCTCATACCCGCCAGCGGGATATTGGTCAGTATAGCCCCGAAACCTATCGGAACCAGGAGAAGCGGTTCAAACTGCCTGTATACGGCAAGATAGAGCAGGAGAATCCCGATACCGATCATGATCAGCCTTCCGATTCCATCCGTCCATCGATTATTGGATGGAAAAATAAAACCCGACACACCGGTGGATTTGAAAAAATCGCCGACCATCCGCATCATGGGCGGTATTGATTTAATTCCTGCGCCTGCCGTTTCTTCTCCTGCATTTGCAGGGATACAGATCAGATGGAGCAGGAGTACGATCAATCCTAAAAATATCAATGTCATCTTTGTCATGGCACGACCTCTTTATCGTTACCGGTCAGGCAAGCACCGCTATAAGATGGCCCGATTGCACGGTCTGGCCTTTTGTCACTTCAAGCGATTCGATGATTCCGTCATCCGGAGCAATAACGGGAGTCTCCATCTTCATGGCTTCCAGAATTACAAGTGTATCGCCTTTTTTAACATTATCGCCGACTGCGCAAAGAATTTCATAAACATTGCCCGGGAGCTGTGTTCTGATCTCAACCGGAGGCTTCCTCTGCGTCTCTTTCTCTTTCATCGTTCTGACGGCTGCAACTTCACCGGTTTCATCTTCCACCATGACCTGATAGGTGGTCCCGTCAACCGTCACCTTGTACTGGGAGAGCCCGGCGGATCTGGGCGCTGACTGGGGCGTCTGCCCGATTTTTTTCTCAACTTCCTTTTTATCCGTTACTTTCCGGCAGTTTACAGGCTTGTTGCCTTTCAGAAAATCGAGACCTTTGTTTCCTCCCGGAGTCGCAAGGGCGCCGAGAATAAATATGTTCTCATCCGTTACAGGCAATCCTTCTTTTTCAAGCATCTTTACGGCCTTGGGAATGCCGGGTTCAAGCACGTCCAGCGGATCTCCAGCAAAAACAGGCATTCCCATCTGCTTCTCGGCTATCTTAACTATCTCAGGATCAGGCTTTACAGGCGTTTTCCCGAAATATCCGAGAACCATTTTACCATATCCGTCTGTTATCTTCTTCCACGGGCCCTGAGTCACATTTGCGTATGCCTGCTGGAAGTAAAACTGGGAAACCGGCGTAACGGATGTGCCGAATCCGCCTTTGGCAACGCATTCGGACATGGCCTCAATCACCTTTGAATAGAGATGGAGTGTGCCGGTATCTCTCATCATCATGGTGTTTGCAGTCAGCGCTCCTCCCGGCATCGGTGAGAGTATGACCTCGGATGATATTTTCTGCGCTTCGGGAGGGAAAAAATAGTCTTTGAGGCACTCCTGCTGTACGCGGTTCGCTTCGAGTATCCTGTTCACATCTATGTCAAGGGTATATTGTGTACCTTTCAGCGCATGCCACATCGACAACAGATCGGGCTGGCATGTACCTCCTGAAAGAGGAGCGCGCGCAAGGCAGACTCCGTCGCATCCGCCTTCAATTGCCGCCTTGTACTGGACAATTCCTATTCCCGCCGTTTCATGGCTGTGCATCCAGATAAGAACATTATCCCCCAGCAGCTTTCGTGCCGCCTTTATTGTCTCGTACACCTTGTTCGGGTTTGAAGTCCCGGAAGCGTCCTTGAAACAGACTGAATCATAAGGAACTCCCGAATCAAGAATATCTTTTAATGTCTTCAGATAGAAAGCGGGATCGTGGGCGCCGGAACATCCCGGCGGAAGCTCCATCATCGTAACTACAACCTGGTGATTCAGGCCTGCATTTTTTATGCACTGGCCGGAATAGACGAGGTTGCGGACGTCATTCAGTGCGTCGAAATTACGGATATGGGTTATGCCGTGTTTCTTAAACATTTTAGCGTGGAGATCTATCATATCTCTGGGCTGGGCCGACAGCGCCACCACATTGATCCCTCTTGCAAGCGTCTGTAGTTGAGCGCCGGGACCCGCGGCTTTCCTGAACCGGTCCATCATATCAAAGGCGGATTCTCCGCAGTACATGAAAAGGCTCTGGAATCTTGCTCCTCCGCCGGCTTCAAGATAATCAATTCCGGCGTGGACAGCCGCTTCAACCGCCGGGAGGAAATCATCCGTCAGCACGCGGGCGCCGAAAACCGATTGAAATCCGTCCCGCAATGAAGTGTCCATGAATCTGATTTTTTTTATCATAATTACTCCTTTAAAATATGGTAACGAGATTTACCTGACCGATAAACCTCATTTTCTTCCAGCTCTGTGCGCCGAAACAGAAGCGCTTATCACCGCCATAATCCTTCTTTTATCTTCAGACTGCGGCAATTCGCGGAATTTTCTCCTGGTCTGGTATTCATGTGCAGCAGCCTCTTTTTCCGTGAAAGGTTTCAGGAGTCTTGCACAAAGATTGACCATCACCACAAGCAGACCCAGAAATGCAAATACTACCGACATTCCAAGCAATGTGAGTTTTAAGCCTTCAATAATCATAGATCCTCGCCAATTCTGTTAAACAACTTGTTATGAAGCCGTCAGCTCTAAATAGCATACATGATTATAAAATATAAATCGGAATATTTATTATTTTAATGTAAGAAAATTTCTTGCAATAATTTCCCCATCTCTGCTCTTTTTGCGAGGATAACGGATATGATATGCAACTATATGACCATTTATTTTATTAGAAATGTCTGAATAAGCTATTTAGTATCCATCCGGAAACCAAGCTCGGACACAGTTGAGTTTCCAAATCGGAAATAGGCAATTTTGGGCAAGCTCAAGGAGATCAAGGGATTGCGCTTAAGACATACGTATAGTATGTCGCACAAGAAATCCCGCGGATTGACACAAAGATCGCTCAAAAGGGTCATTTCCGGATGGAAACTATTTATCTTTCAGTTTTTTCAGCTCCGTTACCAGAGCCCCAAGTTCGGGTCTTTTATTTATGTCGCCTGCATGCGCATATCTTAAGATGCCTTCCTTGTCTATTACAAACAAAGCTCTTTCTGTTACACCATCTGTCCGCAAAACACCGTAAATGCCTGCTACTGCGCCGTGAGGCCAGAAATCCGAAAGAACCGGAAACCATAATTTACCCATCTGGTTCGTCCAGGCGTAAAGGGTCGGGATATTGTCTACGGTTATTCCGAGCAGGACGGCATCGTTTTCCTCAAAGAATCTTCTTGCAAGGTTATATCCCGGCCACTGATCCGAGCAGATGGGAGTCCAGGCTGCAGGGACGAACGAAAGAACCACATTCTTTTTTCCCTTGAACTGGCTTAGTGAAACCTTCTCCCCTGAAATGGAAGGAAGAGTGAAACCAGGAGCCGGCTCACCAACTTTAACCTTAAGTACGCTGTCGACCGGCTTTAATTCGCCCGTATTATATATATTATTCTTATATGCATCGGAAAGCGCAAAGGCCGGAACACATATTAAGAAAAGCGCAATTATCTGAATAATGCTTCGTATAATATTTTTAATCATGGAAATATCTCCTTCTTATTTCAAGCCCGCAAGATTTTTAATCTTCTTCAAAAATTCATCAGGATTTTCTACACCCCCCAGTTTGGAGTAAATAACTTTATGCGTTCCGTTTTTGTTGATTTTAATTGCAATAAAATAAGGGGTCCTGACTTCTCCGAGCAGCTTATGAGCTGAAAATTCATTGTCGGAAAATAAGGGGAATTTTACGCCGTAGGTTTCTCTGAAAAAATCAACCTCAAAATCCGAGTTTCCGGCTCCGATTCCGATCAGCTTTAACTCATCCTTCAGAACATCATCTCCCGTGATCCTGCTGAAAAGATTATTTACAACAGGCGCGTCTTTCTGGCAATGCGGACAATACATGCTGAATATCTCTATCAACACGACCTTGGCTTTTATCTGGGGGATAAGAAATGTACCGTCCCATTTTAATCCGAGATATTTTCTGTATGCCTCATTGCCTGGAACAGGAAGACTGATTTTCGGAAGTATCCCGCCTTCTGCAGGCGGTGCATTCTGTCCGATTGAAGGGTCTGCCAAAATCAGGAAGAGCAGAGCAACCATAAAACCTGTAATGATTTTTTTCATGATTCAAACCTCCTTATAATATTTATTATATTACAAAGCGTTAAACAGTATTTATTATTATATAAATTATGTGATTTTTAAATGTTATGCACTCGTAAAAAGTCATATGTGAACGAATATGAGCTTTTTGAGAAATAGATTTTTAAAGAACTTAGGAGTTAAAAATCACAAGCTGTTGATCCGCCGCAGGCGGGGAGTTTTTGTGATTTAGCGAAGTCATTAAAAATCCGTGAAAAAGCTCATTAGTAAGTTAGAAATTATTTCTTGCATTTCCCCACAGGAAATAATTTCGTAAACCTACCCCGTTTATCGGGTTTAAGTGAGCACATTTTGACTTTTTACAAAGCCATTAAAGCTTACTCAATATAAAGTCCTTAAAAGATCTTTCATCCTTCATGCACATTTTTACACCCACGACAATAATGTCAACCGGAAAATTAAATTTGCCGCCTATTCGCGCGAAATCCTTTTCGGTTGTCATAACAAGATCGGCCGTTTTATCCCTTATGGATTTCGAAATTCTTTCAATATCTCCGACAGTATACCTGTAATGGTCCGAGAAACCGAAAAACTCCAGAAGTTCGCATTTGTATTCCTCAATAGTCTTTCTGAAATGAACATTTCCGGCAATGCCTGAAAAAGCCACAACCTTTTTCCCGGCAAAAGAACTGAAATCCTCGGATAATTCATTACAAAAATCCGCTGCCGGGGTTAAAACAACGCTTTTTTTAACGATAAAATAATAAAATCTATTGAATGCATCAAAAACAGGCTGTTTATTTGAAACAGCACTTATTTTGTCTCTTATACCTGTGTTATCTGAAGAAGACCTGGTAAGAATAAACGCATCGGCCCGCTTGATTGAAACAGCCGGTTCCCTTAAAACCCCTCTTGGAACCAGCCGACTGTTTCCGAAAGGACGCTCCGAGTCTAAAAGAAGAAGATCAATATCACGAAAAAGTTTGCGGTGCTGGAAACCGTCATCGAGAAGAATAATATCCGGGTTGAAATCTCTTACTGCGATCAAGCCGGTATTATGCCTGTTTTGCCCGACTACAACAGGAATATTATTTAACCTTGCTGCCATCATAAAAGGTTCATCACCTGATAAATCCGGCCCCATAAGTATCTCTCTGCCATTACTTACAATTCCTCCTTTTTTTCCAACTCTTCCCCTGTATCCTCTGCTGACCACAACAACCTTATAACCAAGCTCGGTAAGCATTCCGGCGATATAGATCGTCATCGGGGTTTTACCGGTTCCGCCGACAGTTATATTGCCGATGGAGATTACTCTGCATGAAAGCCTTCTTCTGCTGAATATTCCAGTCCTGTATAGAATGTCCCAAATACTGATTAAAGCGCAGTATATCTCCGAAAGAACGGATAATATCAACCTGGGGAAAAGCGAGGCTTCCTTTTCTCCGGAATACATAACTCCCTCAATTATTTTCATTACTATACTCATGGAATTCCGGTAAATTAACAAGGCGAAAAACTGCAAAAAAGCAATCTATTCGGCATTGATAAGCGTAAAAACACCGAAGCATAAGAATATCAGGTTCGGCAAAAGAGCTGCAATAAAAGGAGCGAGTGCTCCTCCCTCGCCAAGCGACAGGCAAAAGCTGTAAAAGACCCAGTAGAAAAAAACAGTTCCGATGCCGTAAATTATGCTGACGGGGATACTCTCCTTTGTTTTAAGCCGTAATGCTATGCCCGTACCTATAATGCACATTATTATACAAATAAAAGGGAAAGCTATTTTGGCATAAAAATCCACCCGGTACTTGGTAGAGCCATATCCTTCGAACTCAACTTTTCTTATATAATCATAAAGCTCCGTAACATTCATAGCTTCGGATTTGACCGCCACTTTTCCTAGATCTTCAGTAGAAAAATCGAGCTTTTCAATGATCTCCTTATGGAAAATAATTCTGCCGCTACTTCCATCAAGCTTTTGTTCAATTATATCATAAAAAGTCCACAGCCCGTCTTTTTGTACTCCTTTTCCGCAGTCAAGTCTTCTTATCACACGAAAATTATCATCAAAGAAATTGAGCGTGATTCCGTGTATAGTCCTCTCTGTTGAATTATAATAACTTATATGAACTATAAGTCGGTCTCCCTTTATCCAGATATCCTTTTCCTTGAGAGTTGCGGATGTTTTTTTCCGGCTCTCCTGTGTCCAGATTCTTTCCGCCCGGTTCTTTATTATCGGGACAACAACCTCGGAAAGCAGAATAATAATGAAAAAAAACAGCGCGCCGATAAGAAGCATGGGCTTTAAAAGATAATATATGCTGACACCGCCGCTTTTTAGAGCCACTATTTCGTTGTTTTTGTTCATCAGGCCGAAGGTGACTAGAATGGACAACAAAACGGATACCGGAATGAACTGAACTACCGGCATCTTGGAAATAAAATAAAAAAAAGCGCTGGAAAAAGAGAGTCCTGATTCAAAAAAAATATCCGTTTCATCAAAAAAATCGACAACAATATAAATTCCGATTACAGTCGCCAGAATAATGCAGAAGTACTGCAGAACTTCCTTTGTCAGATATTTGTCTATTATTGACATATTCGCTTTATTCTTTCAGAGTCGCATTTCGCTTTAAAAACCCGGCAAGCATAGAAAAAACCTGGCGCTCAGAGGCAGTTCTTACAAGAAGAAATAAACCTATGCCGCCCGTCACTATATTCGGAATCCACATTCCTATAAAAGGAGGATACCATTCCGAATTTTTAAAAACATAACCTATTGAAAGAAGAAGATAATAAAATAGAAAAAAGATAAGTCCCAGCCCAAGACCGAATGAGCGTCTCGCCGACTTCAATTGCGCGCCCAGCGAAACGGCAAGTATCCCCAAGACAAAACAGGCAAAAGGAATCGAAATTTTCTGGTGGAGTTCGACCAGAGCCTTAAAATACTTCGAATTTTTATTCTCAGCCTTGCTCAGATAATCGCGAAGCTCCGGAAAAGACATCTCTTTCTCGTCTTTTATTTTTCCCTTTCCCTCAATGTCTGAAAAAGCGCTTTTCAGATCAAGGTTAATATCATACGTTTCAAAACCTATTGAATTGACCGACTTGTTTTTCATGCTTACCTGATTGATTTTTCCGTCAAAAAGCCTTAAACGGAAAATAAGCCTTTCTTTCTCGAAAAAAAGGATTCCCTTAGGCGCCACGACAGTGCTCACAATGCTTTCCGAACGTTTATCCTCAACGAAAACATCCTTGAGTTCTCCCTTTTTCATATCCACTTCGCTCACGTAAAGCATAATATCTTTAAAATTGTTGTTGAAAGTTCTCTCCCTGAGTCCCAGTTCGAGATTCGATGTCGCAACCTCCATTGTCAGTCTTTTAATAGATGCTCTCCCCCACGGCATACCATAGACGGACATAGTCAAAGTAAGCACAAACCCGATGAGGCAAAAAATAATGACAGGGGGAAGCAGCCCGTAAAGACTTATTCCTCCCGTTTTCAATGCCGTAAGCTCGTTATCGCTCGAAAACCTCAGGAAAGTGAGCAGCACAGACATCATAACCGACATCGGAATCACGAATACGAGAAAATAGGGAATGAAAAGAAAAAGCATCAGTATGACTCTGGAGAGACCTATATTATGATTCACAACCAGATTGGTAATAAAAAGAATTTTTGCCATCAGGAAGAGGAAGGTAAAAAAGACCATGTTGATGAGAAAGGGAGGTATCATCTCTTTAAACAGGTATCTGTTTATAATTGAGTTGATCTTCATTTTGTATCGCCGGCGCCAAACTGCATCTGATACAGTTTTCGATATTCCCCTTCCTTTGCCATAAGTTCTACGTGTGTGCCCTCTTCCACGATACGACCGTCAATAATTACTATTATTCTGTTCGCATATCCTATGGTCGATAATCTGTGAGCAATAACGAATGTAGTCCGTCCCTTCATCAGGTTTTCAAGGGCCTTCTGAACAAGTCTTTCAGATTCGGTATCGAGCGAGGAAGTAGCCTCGTCAAGTATTAAAATAGGAGCATCCTTTATCAGCGCCCTCGCGATGCATATCCTCTGCTTCTCGCCTCCTGAAAGGCGTCCTCCAAGCTCACCAAGGATGGTGTTAAATTTATCGGGAAAGCCCTGGATGAAATCATATGCATATGCCGCTCTTGCAGCCATTTCAATATTCTTCTCCGAAGCGTTCCAACTGCCATAGGCTATATTATTTCTCACCGTATCATTAAAAAGTATAGGCTCCTGTGTGACAATTGCTATCTGCTCACGAAGAGATGAAACTGAAGCTTTCCTGAGATCAATTCCATCTATATATATATAGCCCCCGCTGACATCATAAAATCTGGGAATAAGGTTAACAAGAGATGTTTTCCCGCCACCACTCATACCTACAAGAGCAAGAATTTCTCCTGATTTGACCTCCAGATTGATATTTTTTAAAACTGTTGTTTCCTTATATTTAAAAGATACATTATCAAAGGTAACATTATGAGGACCGCGTTTTAACACAACTGGATTCTCATCCTCTTGGATATCCGACTGCCTTTCTATTATGTCGAATATCCTGTCTGTTGCGGCAAGCCCCTGTTGAAGCTGATTGTTCAGTTTACTAAGTTTCTTCACCGGATCATAAAGCATTACTACGGCAGCAAGGAAGGAGACAAAAGTTCCGGTGGTATAGGTACCGGAAATAACCTTGTACCCTCCATACCATATGACAAAAGCTATTCCCAGCCCTCCAAGAAATTCCATTATTGGAGAAGAAAGTGACTTTGCCCTAACCTCCTTCATTTCAAGCTTAAAAAGCAGAAATGATTTGTCAGAAAAGCGTTTTTTTTCATAAGCCTCCATACCGAACGCCTTAACAATTTTATTTCCGGCAAACGTTTCATGGAGAAATGAACTCATATCCGCTATCGCCTCAAGACATTTCCTGCTGACCTTTCTTACCCTTCTTCCAAGGGCAACAATAGGATAAAAAGCAAGGGGCAAAATAATGAAGGCAAATAATGCGAGATCCCAGATCTGTGTGAATATGACAATTGTAAGACCAACAATCGTAAAGCAGTCTCTAACGGAACCGGTAACAACCGAGGAGACCATAGCTTTGATGGTATTGACGTCATTTGTGATGCGTGACATGAGGGTTCCGGTCTTTTCTTTATGAAAAAATGAAAGAGGCAGATCCTGTATGTGGTCGTACAGCCTGTTTCGCAGGCGCCTTATGATGTTCTGGCCTACATGGCTCATTAGATATTCCTGGCCATACAATCCGAGCCCGCGCAAAAAATATACTATAATGACCGCGGCAGGAATAAGTCTGAGCATCCTGGCGTCTTTGCTTATAAACACATCATCAAGGGCCGGCTTTATCAAATATGCCGAAACCGCCGTTGTTCCGGCAACAACAAGAAGACATACCGTAGCCAGAAAAAGCGTCAACCAGCTCTCTTTTATCAGCTTTATGAGTTCATGATGTCTTGGTTTAATGAATGATATTTTCTTTATCCCCATTTATTAGAACCTTGTTTTATGGCTCCGTAAAAAGTAGATTTTTTTTACCACGAAGGACGCGAAGAGCACGAAGGATAAAAATTAATATGCCGTATTTTCAACTTCATGTTCTTAGTGGTTTCAAATAACATCCCATTTTGTGCATTTTTACGATTGTGTCAGCATTGATATGGCTATATCAGCAACCCGCCCGGAAGCTCCGGGTCCCCCGAGAAGATTTCTTATGCCTACGAGATCATTTCTCATCGATTCAATTTTACCGGAATCACCGAGAATTCTTAAAACTTCATCTGCTATATTGGCAGGCGTTACCATATCCTGAATCAGTTCAGGGACTATCTCCCTTCCCGCTATAAGATTTACAAGGCAGATATTCGGAACATTAATCATCGCCTTACCAAGCAGGTAACTTACTGGTGAAACCCTGTATATTACCACCATCGGAACGCCTGCTATGGCAGCTTCCAGGGTTACAGTCCCCGAAGCAGCCACGACCAGAGAGCACATTTTTAATATCTTATCCGCTCCGCCTGAAACAATTTCATAATCATAAGCGTCGTGTTTCTCATTTATTTTTTCGACATATCCCCGCTCCACAGTCGGGGCAAGCGATACCGCTATTTTCACCCTGTTCATTTTTTTTATAATTAATGAAGCCGCTTCAAGCATGATCGGAAGATGCCTTGCAACCTCGCTGTCGCGTGAACCGGGCAGCAGGCCAACTACCACCGGGGCATCTTCCTTTTCTTTCAATTTAACCGGTGACAGGCCGCCATCAAGAAGGGGATGCCCCACATAAGATACGAGAACGCCATGTTTTTTAAAAAACTCCTCCTCGAAAGGCAAGATAACAGCCAGATGATTTACAAGCTCTTTTATTTTTTTCACCCGGCCCTGCCGCCACGCCCAGACTTGAGGGCTTATGTAATAAAGGACTGGAATGCCAAGGTTTTTCGCATTTGCTGCGATTTTAAGGTTGAAATCGGGAAAATCGATCAGGATCAGCAGACCTGGCTTTAAAGTTTTAAGAAGCCTTTTTGCGCCGGCCATGCCTTTAATAATAGAAAATATCTTTGAAAAAACCTCCGTTATTCCGACTACGGCAAGAGTAGATGCATCCTGAATAATTTCAACTCCTGCATCCCTTAGCGCATCGCCGCCTATGCCGCAGAAGCAGAGATCCTTATTTTTCTCCTTCATTGCCGAAATGAGCCTTGCCCCATGAATATCGCCCGACGCTTCGCCGGCGATGATCATAACACATTTCCGATTAATAGGCTGACTCATATAATGATACCTTCGGAAAAAGTCAAAAAATGACTTTTTACAACTCCATCATATAATCAATTTTCAATAAGCTGCTTTTTTGAAGAATCGATCTGTTCCATTACGCTCAGAGCTACTTTCAATGCATCACGTCCGACCTGCCCGGTAACTTCAGGAACCTCACGCTTGCTCACCGATTTAACAAAAGCCGTAAGCTCGTCTTTCAAGGCATCACTCTTTTCAAAACAGATCTGTTTTATCTCCATGCCCGGTATAACGCTTTCTTTTTTGCCGTCTTTTTTGCGTACAATGGTTATTTCATGATTTGCAAAATCAACCGATATGTATGCGTCCTGCTGGAAAAGCCTTATCTTCCGTTCATTTTTTGTTGAGATTCTGCTTGCCGTGACATTGGCAACACATCCGTTCATAAATTCCAGCCGGGTGTTGGCTATATCGGCCCGGCCGGTTATTACCGGAATCCCGGCAGCATGAATACTCTTTATTTCCGATTTTACAAAACCGGATATTATATCTATGTCATGTATCATAAGATCCAGCACAACGCTCACATCCGTACCGCGCTCCTTGAAAATACTCAAACGATGCGATTCAATGAACCTGGGGTTCTTCACAATATCCTTAAGTGCAAGAATCGCGGGGTTAAATCGTTCCAGATGCCCGACCTGTATGATAAGGCCTCTGGCCTCCGAAATGCTTATCAGTTCATCCGCCTCGCTAAGGGTTGTCGTAATAGGCTTTTCAATAAGAATATCAATGTCATTTTCAAGAAAATCTTTGCTTACCCTGAAATGGGCAGGAGTGGAAACAACAACGCTGACAGCATCCACTTTTCCTATCAGGTCACGATGATCGGTGTAAGCATTCGTCTTTAACTTCTTCGATACGGTCTCTGCCTGCACTCTGTCCAGATCGGCTATCCCTGCAAGCTCGACATTATCCATCTGCGAATACTTTTCCGCATGAAATTTTCCTAGGTAGCCGGCGCCAACAACTCCTACACGCAGTTTTTTCATTTATCCTTCCAAAATTAATTGATATCTACGAAAAAATCGAAATTCAGAAGGCAAAGTAAAAAGCTCATTATCCAAGGCGCGCAAATCTTGCGAAAGGAAGCGCAACTTAAGCAGAATGACTTTTTATGAAGACGGCATATTTTTACTTTTCTGATATCGCAACAATGCTTAAGCCGAATCTGTCGGCAAGCATGACCATCTCTTCTCTGTCAAAAACTAGGGCTTTCTGCGCCTCGACAGCAAGGAGATTAACTCCTGATTCATGCATTGTTATTATCGTCTGCGCGCCTACGGCAGGCATATCGAATCTGGTATCCTGATTCGGCTTGCAGACTTTAACCATTACCGACTCCCCGTTTCCGAGCTTCCCTCCTCTTCTGATGGTGGCATCTGTGCCGTCAATAGCTTCAACGGCAAGAACAGAACCGCCACAGACAACGACGCATTGGCCTACATCAAGACGACCTATCTCTTTTGCAATATGCCATCCGAGATCTATATCCGCCTTTTCCGACCTTGTAGGCTTCCGCTTTGTCCAGCAGCCCTCTTCTGCAAGAAGATCCGGAAGTAAAAATGTTGAAGATTTTATCATGATGCCCTCTTTTTCAAGCAACCCGGCAAACGCGCTCAAAAGTCCGTCATCATGTGTGCTTTTTATGCGCGCCACCAGTGAAATAGCCTTGATATCGGGCCTGATATCGGAAAACATCCTTGTTTTCTTTATTGCGCCAAGCATCACTGCTTCTTTAATTCCGTTTCTTTTAAAAAACCCGATCAACCGCTTAACCTGCCCCAGATGCATCCATTCTATTGCCTCAACATGCTCTCTGAGTGTCTGTTCAGCTTCATTTATAAAAGCCGCGGCATATACCAAAAAGCCGCTTGATCCGGCTTTTTTTGAAAAAATTATGGGGAACTGGCCGCTACCCGCAATAAGTCCTATCTTTTTTGTCATTAGATTATCGTGTAACGCCCCGATGGGAAGATCTAATAAAGTCAATAAAATTCACGACCTCTGGAACCTGCTCGACTTCAGCCCTGACTCTTTCAATCGCCTCGTTCATGGTAAGTCCGATTCTGAATATAATTCTGTATGTTTTTTTCAGCAGGGATAATGTTGTAGGTGAAAATCCATGCCGTTTGAGGCCGACCGAATTCAAGCCATGAAGCTCCGCTCTGTCTCCCGCGGCAATTACATAAGGTGGCACATCCTTAACAACTGCTGATTTGCCGCCGACAAAAGCGTATTCTCCGATTTTGACAAATTGATGAACAGCTACGAGCCCACCTATTGTAGCGTGATCTCCTATAGTTATATGTCCGGCTAGAGTCGCGTTGTTTGCCATGACAACCTTACGGCCCACCTTGCAGTCGTGCGCTATATGGGTATATGCCATCAAAAAATTCTCTTCCCCAACCTCGGTTATGCCCCCGCCAAATCCGGTTCCCCTGTGAATAGTGACAAATTCCCTGATTATTGTTCCATTGCCGATCTTTACATATGTTTTTTCACCTTCAAATTTGAGTGACTGGGGCACTGCGCCGATTGCAGCATACTGGAATATCCGGCAGTTCCGGCCAATTGTTACAAATGGGTCTATTACAACGTGAGGGCCTATCACAGTTCCTGAACCAATGAATACATTATCTCCGATTATGGAATATGCGCCGATATCGACATTTGAATCTATCTCGGCCATGGAATTAATTATAGCAGTTTCATGAATCATTATTTTCCTCCAAATGTGGCAATAAACTCCGCTTCAGCTACGCAATTGCCTTCAACCTTAGCAATACCCGACATTTTTACGGCTTTTGACCTCTTGTTCAAAATTTTTACTTCAAAAAAAAGCTGATCTCCGGGAACAACCGGTTTTCTGAATTTTACCTTATCCATTCCCATAAAATAAATCGGGCCGCCTCTTTTTTCCTCCGGCTGGGAAACGGCAAATAATATCCCACCGGATTGTGCCATAGCTTCAATAATAAGAACTCCCGGCATAATGGGGGCCCCAGGAAAATGTCCCACAAAAAAGGGCTCATTGATGGTGACATTTTTATAAGCTATAATTTTATCCCCTTCAACAAGTTCGACAACCCTGTCAACCAGAATAAACGGATAGCGATGGGGCAATAATTTCATTATTTCTGATATATTAATAATTTTTCCCATTATTTTTCTCCATTCTCTCCAGCCTCTTTTCTATTTTCATCAGTTTCTTTCTGAGATCCGGAAGTTTGGGAATAATATTTTGAACCTTAAGCCACAGTTTATGGGGAATCGCAGGAACACCGGATAGAACCTCCCCGTCCTGAACCGATTTTGCGACTCCTGTCTTACCTACGACAATAACGTTATTCCCAATATTCACATGGTCGGCAACCGCTGCCTGCCCTGAAATAATGGTATGCTTTCCGATTGATGAGCTTCCCCCGATGCCTGCCTGGGCTATAAGCAAACTATCCTCTCCGACAGTAACATTATGTGCAATATGAACCTGATTATCCGTTTTTACCCCACGACATATCCATGTTTTGCCAAAAGTAGCCCTGTCTATAGTATTTCCTGCTCCAATTTCGACATCATCATCTATCCTGACAATACCTGTATGGGGAATTTTGAAATGTTTTCCGCCGTCGAGAAAAAAGCCGAAACCATCACTTCCGATTACAGAACCGGCATTAATTATTACTCTGTTGCCTATTGTGCATTTCTCGAGAACAGAGACATTGGAATAGATTTTGACATCATCACCGATAACAACGCAATCTCCGATATATGAACACGGATAAATCGATACCCGGTCACCAATAACAACATTATCACCTATCACTGCATTAGGGGCAATCGAAACATCCCTACCGCATTTGAATCCGTTTCCTACATATGCGGATGAGCTTATTCCCTGTGCCGGAACCGATGGCGGATAAAACAGGTTCAAAACCTTAGTGAAGGCAGCCTTAGGATTATTTACCTGTATCAGGTTCTTTGAAGATTCACTGAAACTGAGGGGAACTATAACCGCTCCCGCTCCGGTCTCTTCGATTTTCTTTAGAAACCCGGCATCACCTGCAAATGTTATATTGTATACTTTCGCATCTTCAAAGGAGGCAGCGCCGCATATGACCATCTTCGGATTGCCGATAATTCTGCCCCCGACAATGTCTGCTATTTCGGAAAGCATCGCTTCCATTATAATTTCCTACTTCTCTTTTCCCGGTTTCTGTGCAAATTTTGCATTGTATTGCTGAATCAGTTTATCTGTAATATCCACTGAAACCGGCGCATAATAGACACCTGCTTCACGTTTTTCAATAACAAGAAGATACCCTTCTTTTTTACCGATTTCATCAACAATAGCATCAACCTCTTTTTGTATGCGTATTACAATATCGGTTTGAAGCTTTTGAAGTTCAGACCTGTATTTTTTTTCAAGACTCTTGAAATCAAAAATTTTTATCTGGGCTTCCCGCTCCTTTTCTTCACGCATTTCCTTGTTGCCGACCATTGTATCTTTTTCAAGCTTTTTATTCAGCTCTTCTATTTCTGCCCCTTTTTTCTTCAGCTCGGACTCCATCTTCTCGCCCTGTTTTTTTATCTCAGCCTGCCCTGCTTTTCCTGCATTTGATGTTTCAAGGATTTTCTGGAAATCCACAACACCTATCTTTGCGACATCCGCCGCATATACGGTAATACCAAGTAAAAAGAATAATATCATCCCAGCCGACACTACAGTTTTAAACGATCTCATTATTATTTCTCCCCTTATAATTATAAACTATTTACGTCTTAGAAAAGTGAGTATCTTTAGACTTATTAGAAATATATCAACTATTGATAACTTCGAAATAAGGTCCGACCTTCTAAATTAGGACTCAGATTTTCGCCAATATCCACAGATAATAATTTAGTTATTTATATTCAAAATCTATAAAACCTGCGTTAATCTGCATCCAAAATACAAATTCCTATACTATTAAAATACGGTACCCATCGTAAATTCCCATTTCCCGCCTTCACCGGCATCTTTTACCGGATCGAGGATGTAACCATATTCAATCCGCATCGGACCCATCGGCGAATACCATCTAATCCCGCCTCCAACACTTTCTCTCAAATTCCCAAAGTTTATGCTTTCATGGTTGTCATAGACATCTCCAGTATCAAAGAATAGCACACACATGACACCTGCTTCCTTTATTAGAGGAAAAAGGAATTCGAGATTAAACTGGACAAATTTGTTCCCGCCAATTTCCGTCAGCACTCCTTCAGAATTCAACTTCTTCGGGCTCAGATCCTCACTTTCAAATCCGCGCAAAGAGTTTATTCCTCCAAGATCGAAACGCTCATAAGTAGGGAGCTTCCCTTCGGAGTTTTGGCTGACATATCCGGTCTTGGCATGTATTGAACCTACGGTACCTTTAAATAAAGGAATATACCAGCCTGTTTCCGCAATATACCGCGTAAAACCTATATCACCCCCAAGTCCTGCATACTGGACTGAAACAGTGTGCTCGGACCCTTCCGTAGGATTAAATATCTTATCACGCGAATCGTACTTTAAAGTTGCCATCACGCTGCTTGAAATATTGTTCCCTTCCATTTCCTTTATCGTATCCGGGGCATCTGTTTCTATGTTACGTATATTGGCATCGTCAAAAGCATAGTTTAAATAAATCTTTGTATAATCATAAACAGGATATCCGAATCTGATTCCACCGCCTTTGCTGTCCTTGTCATAAGTATCATAATCATATTCCCAGCTGTACAGATCAAAACCGGCCGATAATGGTATATCAAACCACCAAGGTTCGGTAAAGCTCAAGGTATATCTATTTGAAACAGCTCCTAGTTGCGTTTTTAAAGCAAGCATCTGTCCTTTTCCAAAAAGATTTCTCTGGGCTATTGAGGCCATGCCGAATACTTTTTCAATGCTGCTGTAACCCGCTCCAAAACTGAAAGTTCCGGTCGGTTTTTCAGCGATATTTATCTTAAGAAGCATTTTATCATCAGAACTTCCTTTTGATGTATCGACTTTAATATCCTCAAAGTAATCAAGGCGATGCAGATTGCGCATGCTCTTTTTTAACTTGACCCCGCTGTAAAGCTCCTGCTCATATATAAGGAGCTCTCTCCTGATAACCCTGTCTCTGGTCTTTGTATTCCCGCCGATTACAATCTCTTCAAAATAGACCTGTTTGCCTTTTTTAATTATAAAATTAATGTTGACCACCATTTTATCCCGGTCCTGATCTATGCTCGGAGCAATATCAGCATACGCATAGCCTTCGTCCGAATAAATATCCGTCAAAGCAAGGATATCTCTTTGCAGAACCTGCCTGTTATAATACTTTTCTTTTCCGATCTTAATATTCTCAATAAGCTTTTCCTGAGGGAAAACCAGATCCCCTGTTATTTCAACTTTTCCGACTTTAAATTGCGGACCTTCATCGATCTTTATTGTAATATCAATCCAGGATTCATGTGCGTCAATCTTAGGCTCGCCAACTTTGGCCTGAATAAAACCGTTGTTGTGATAAAAAGATGCGAGCTTTGCCACATCCTGATTTAAGTCTTCCCTGTTCAGGTCCCCGGCAGAAGTTACCAGTGAAAATATGCTTTTTTCCGATGTCGACATAAGCTTTTTGAGCTTTGAGCTTAAATATGCCTTATTGCCCTCAAATATTATGCTTTTGATAAGAACCTTAGAACCCTCTGTGATAACAAATTCGAGGTCGGCCTGATTATTTTCATGTTCGCTGATTTTATATTCCACTCTGGCATTATGGTAATTTTTATCCTTATAAAGGCCTTCAATTCTTTCAATATTTTTCTGAACCATCACATAATTCAGAATAGAGCCGGTCTTTAAATTCAAGACCTCCTTTATCTTCTCATCCTCATATATTCTGTTCCCTTTTATAATAATTACCCTTATTGTCGGCTTTTCTTTAACCTTAAATATTACCGACTTCCCTTCTGCAGTACTTTCGGATTCAATACGGACATCATCAAAGTATCCCATCGCATAAACAGCCTTAAGATCTTCTGCAAGGTTCTTAGGGTGATATATGCTTCCAATGTCGGCCTTAATTACTCTTCTGATTGCATCGGTCTCAATACGCTTATTGCCGTTAACGAGCACCTTCGAGATTTTTTCCCGTTTGAATATCTTCATTCCGAGATCCCGTGAAAGTTCCTTCAGGCTCCCTGAGAGATTTTCAATTCCTTCGCCCTCATAGAAAAAAACATATGGGAGCTCATCACCGGAAGATCCGATCATCTTGGTATCAAGGCTGAAATGCTGGCCAATAATTGTAATGCTTCCCCATATTACATGGGTGGCACCACTCTTATCTCCAATTTTCCTGATTTTATCCATAAATCCGGTTGGTTCTGTGATAGATAAAGACATACCGGGATCGGGTTCCAAAATACCCGCTCCATCATGTTTTAAATGGTTCTTGATAACCTGAGGTATTTGATTCTTAAGATAAGAGAGCTCCTCCTGGGCGTTTATTTCAAAAGGTAATATCAATACATTCACCGTTTCCGTTGCATAAACATTGCCGGAAGATAAAACTGCTATTGCAATAGCAGTAAGGCAGAGATATTTATTCATTTTAACTCCTCAAGCTGTCTCAACAAGCTGCCCGTCATAAATTGTAACACATCTTCGCATAAAAGAGGCCAGTTCCATATTGTGTGTTACTACAATCATTGCCATTCCGAACTCACGATTAAGTTCCATCAGCAACTCATGAACCTGCTCACTGTTTTTTTTATCAAGATTACCGGTCGGCTCATCAGCAAGAAGAACAGCCGGCTTTAGAGATAATGCCCTCGCAATAGCCACCCGCTGCATTTCTCCACCCGACAGGGTGCCGATCCTGCTGTTCATTCTCTCCTTAAGTCCGACTCTTACCAATATTTCTTCTGCATCTTCTTTTGCTTTTTGTCTTTCTGTCCCTTTTATCAATGCTGGCATCATCGTGTTTTCAATCGCGGAAAACTCTGCCAGAAGATGATGAAATTGGAAGACAAATCCGATGGAATGATTACGGAACTGAGCTAGTTTATCTGCATCGTAACGAAAAACTTCCTCATCAAGAAAAAATAAAGTACCGTTATCCGGATAATCGAGAGTCCCGAGTATGTGCAACAGGGTGGATTTACCTATACCCGATGCGCCTACAATCGAGATTGTTTCACCTTTATCCAGATCAAAATCAACCCCTCTGAGAATTTCAAGACGGGTCCCGCTGTTGTTAAAGCCTTTGCATATACCTCTGACTTTTAACAGCTTTAAAGAATATCCGTGAGCCACTACACTATTGTCTTCGGGCCTGTTGTCATCCATGCCGGATAGCCTCGACGGGATTAAGTCCTGACGCCTGGTGAGCCGGATATAAGGTTGCCAAAAAGCAAATCAGCAATGCCGCAGAAGCAATCAGCAAAACATCAAATGCTACAATACGTACCGGTAGGGTAGTTATATAGTAAACATCACCCGGCAGATCGATAAATTTATATTTTTCAAGAAGCTTACATACTAAATAACCTGCACAAACTCCCAGACTGGTTCCGACTGAACCTATTATCATTCCCTTGAATACAAATATTTTCCTTATACTCCTGTCTGTGGCCCCCATGGCTTTAAGAATAGCGATATCCTTCGTCTTTTCCATTACCATCATGATAAGGGAACTTGCTATATTAAGAGCAGCAACAAGAACAATAAGGGTTAAAATAATAAACATCACCGTCTTTTCCAGTTTTAAAGCTGAAAAGAGGTTTTTGTTCATTTGCATCCAGTCTCTTGTCCTGTAAGGAAATCCCAAATCATTAACGATTTTATTGGCTATCTTTCCGGCATTATAAATATCACTTACACGCACCTCGATACCTGTCACTGTGTTCCCCATTCGCAATATCTTCTGCGCATCTACAATATTAATATAAGCAAGGGAACCATCATAGTCATGTATACCTGACTCAAACAGGTCTTTCACAATAAATTGCCTCATCGAGGGTAAATGCCCTACAGGGGATATCATGCCTGATGGTGATATCAGATAAACCATATCGCCTTTTGAAACCCCAAGGCTTGCGGCAAGCTCCTTCCCGATTATTATGCCGGGAACAAGGCTTGAAGAACCGCCGGTTTGGCTTTCCGGTTCGTTTTGTTGCAGCGAAAAAGCCCGGAGATTTTTTACCACCAGGCTTGCTGTTTTCGGATCAACGCCTTTTAAAACGGCACCGGATACTCCGGAGGAAGATTTAAGCATGACCTGGGTATAAATAAAAGGGGCTGCTGCCTCAACTCCGTCAATTTCCAGAATCTGTTTAAGAATCCCCGGATATCCAGAAAAAGATCCACCGTGACTCATCACAACAACATGCGATTCAACTCCAAGTATTCGGGATTTAAGATCCGACTCAAATCCGGCCATAACTGCAATAACCACAATAAGAGCCATAACACCAACCATAACACCCACAATTGATAATATGGTTATCAGTGAGATGAAAGCCTGTTTCTGTCTCGCTCTTAAATACCGGCCGCCTATGAATAATTCAAAAGACATTTTATACCACTACTGTCGGGTTAAATTTTTCAAAATCTTTATAACCAATGAAGCTCCCCGCCGCAGAGCGGGCGGGGTATCTAATATCACTTGTAACACTATTGTTACAAATTGAACAATTTTAACTGCTGTATCCGGCTATCAAACTGACTCTTATCTATGCTTTGATTTCGGTTGTAGCTGCGAATAACTTTCTCTGAGGTGGCTTCTCCTACGGTGCCGATATATTTCCCATCGCTCCAAAACTCACCATCCCATAAATGCTCTTTTTTAAGCTTAGGAAATTTTTCAAAAACCTTTTTGGCTGTTATCGATTGGATGATACTGATCACTCGCAGCGATGATATCCTCGGCGCTGCTCCTCAAAAGATGTGAACATGGTTCTGATCAAAACCAACTTCATCGATAACTATTTCGTATCTCTCGGATATCCCCTTAAGAATCTCCTTGATACAGTCTTCAACTTCTTTACTCAGCAGTGCTTTTCGGTATTTGACTGCTGCTACTACTGCTACTATATGATATCGAATTTTGTATACGCTATGAGAAGTTTTTCCTAATTTCATAATTGCGGTATATATCACCGCTTTTAACCCCGCCGCAAGCCGACGGGGTATTGAAAACCATAATAAAAATAATTGAACTCCTGCTTCAGCCCTGCCTTTGTAACTGCGGTTTCATATGAGGGAAAAGAATTACCTCCCTTATTGAAGCTGCATCCGTAAAAAGCATTGTCAGTCTGTCAATACCGATTCCTTCTCCTGCAGCAGGCGGCATACCATATTCTAAAGCTTCGATATAATCTTCATCCATGTAGTGCGATTCATCATCACCAGCCTGTCTGTCCAAAACCTGCTGTACAAATCGCGCTTTTTGATCTTCAGGATCGTTAAGTTCCGAGAATCCGTTTGCTATTTCACGCCCGGCTATGAAAAGTTCAAAACGGTCGGTTAAATTCGGATCTTTTTCGCTCCTTCGTGAAAGAGGAGAAACTTCAACAGGATAGTCGGTTACAAACGTAGGCTGAATCAGCTTCGGCTGAACAAGCACGTCAAAAAGTTTAGTTATTATCTTGCCTGTTCGGTTTCTTTTTGTAATATTAATTCCATTGGAATTCGCAAAATCAAGGAGCTTATCCTTTTCATTTAAGAGGAGAGGATCTATTCCACCGACTTCTTCCAGTGCTTTTAACAAACTGATTCTTCGCCACTTACAGCTGAATTCAATATTATTTCCCTGATAGACAATTGAAGTCGACCCGGTAATTTCTAAAGACAAACGAGAAAACAAATCCTCGGTCAGATTCATAAGATCCTGGTAGGTTGCATAAGCCTCATAGAATTCAAGCATGGTGAATTCAGGATTATGCTGTGTGGAAATCCCCTCGTTCCTGAAATTTCTGTTTATCTCGAATACTCTTTCAAAACCGCCCACAACCAGCCGCTTAAGATATAGTTCCGGAGCAATTCGCAGAAAAAGATCCATACCAAGTGCTTTATGATGAGTTTGAAACGGAGTAGCCTCTGCCCCTCCGGGGATCGGTTGCATCATGGGCGTTTCAGCTTCAATATAATCCCTTCCTAGAAAAAAAGAGCGTATCACCTGAATAATTTTGCTGCGCCTGATAAATATTTCCCTTATTTCCGGATTCATTATTAAATCGAGATAGCGCTGACGATAGCGTTTTTCAGGATCTTTCAGGCCATGAAATTTTTCAGGCAAAGGCCTGATAGCTTTGCAAACAATTCTCAATTCAATAGCAAGTATAGTCCATTCACCCGTTTTTGTTTTGAATAACGACCCCCTGATTCCTACAAAATCGCCGATATCAAGCTGCTTAAAAAGGGCATAAGCGTCATCGCCCACTCTGTCTTTTCTTATATATGCCTGAAACTGTCCGGTTCGATCTATAAATCTTATAAAGGAAGATTTGCCGAAAAGGTTAATAGCCATCATCCGCCCGGCAACAGAATACACAGTCTCATCATCCGTTTTTGATTCTGGAAACTCTTTAACCGCACTTTTTATATCTTTAACCGTATGCAACACAATATAATCATTCGGAAAAAGATTGATATTTTTATCTCTCAATTCGGATAGTTTAATTCTTCGCTTTTCCAGCAACTCGCTTGTTTTTTCCAAATCCATCGGTCTTATGCTTTCTTATTATGATATTATATTATTTGCACGCAATCTTTCCAGCACTTGGAAATAGAACCAGCGCGACTTCGATATTATTCAGACTATCATCAATTCAGGACAGAAATCAAAAAAATTAAGTAGATGGACGTAACTTATTTGAAGAATAGTGTCAAGATTAAGTTGGCGAATCAATTTGCTTTAATTTAAATGTAAAAGCAGCTCCGTTCTTCACTGTACTTTCAACATCAAGCCAACTATTATATGATTTAAGGATATGATGAACTATCGAAAGACCAAGTCCAGTGCCACTCGTTTTAGTTGTAAAAAAAGGATCAAAAATTGATTTAATTATTTCATCCGGGATACCGCAACCATTGTCTTCTATTTCTACCACTGCATATTTATTCTTTAATGAAGACATTCTAACTTTAATATGCCCTGAGCCTTCAATGGCCTCAGAAGCATTTAAAAGGAGATTCCATAATATTTGATGCAGATGAACAGGGTCCATTTTAACCCAAACATCAGGCGCGATATCTGTCAACATTGAAATTCTCCCTGAATATGTAATGTCTTTATCAAACAAATCGACAATATCTTCCATTATTTTACCCAGTTCAAATACTTCTGTTTTTCCTGCAGGCGGCTTTGAAAACATTAAAAAATCGTTGACAAGAGAACTTAAACGGTCTGCCTCCCTGAGTATTATTCTCATAAGCCTGTCCTGATATGGGTTATCCCGCATATCCTCTCTCAATAACTGAATAGAGCCTGATATTGATGCTAGGGGATTTTTTATCTCATGAGCCATACCTGCCGCTATCTCACCCATGGCAGCCATTTTTTCAAATCGTTTAACGCGATCCTGCATTGCAATCAGTTCTTTTTTCGTTTTCCTTGTCTGTTCGGCAAGATAATTGCTCAATAAGACAACTGCAAAACATGCAATAATTGTAATTAATATCTTGTAAAGAACCTGACTCCACGGGTAATTTGCCGCAACAAGGCTGTCTTTCATCAGAAAAGGCGTTATAATTCTGTAATATTCCAAATCAACAATTACACCGTACTGTATCGCACAAAGTGCAGCTATTATCATGCTGCCTTTTCTGAAAAGAAGCATGCTTGAATAAATTATTACTACAAGATACAGAAATGAAAAAATGCTTGAAAAGCATCCCGTAACAAAAATTATGCAACTTACAATAATAGTATCCAAACCAATCTGAATCGAAGCAAAACGCTGAATATTTTTCATACGGTAAAACAATATCGTATAACAGAATGAAAGTATAAAAATACCTGCTATAAGGCTGTAAAGCATTAAAAGGGGCCTATCCAGCGGAGATCGACTTGTGCCAAGTTGAAGAACAATTGTTGATCCCAGCAAAAGAGTGGAAAAAAGCACTCTGCAGAACATCAACCATTTTAGTCTTTTATAAATGTCATTCTCATGTATTTCTATTGTTTTTCTCATATATTTGATTTAACACAAAGTTATTATTTATACCAGCGAATAAAAAGCAGCCTCTCACACCGCCGTACGTGCCGTTCATCATATGGCGGTTCATGTAAGATTCCCTATGCGTCGCTGCTCATCAAGAAGGCTCAAGAACCTCTTTTGAGCTAGCCCGACATCCGCAGTAACGGCTCGAATTTCATCAAAAAACTATCTGTTATGTACCTGCGGCGTTATAGCAAGAAAGTTGATGGAGAGGAATACGGATACTGGTCACTGGTAGAATCCGTCCGGACTGCCAGAGGACCCCGCCAGAGGGTTGTTGCAACCATCGGC
>RPRI01000060.1 GCA_003818505.1 Desulfobacteraceae bacterium
AGGAAAAAAAATATTAATACCATGTAACTGCCGACAGAGGATATGAAATGTACATCTTCTGTCCCGGAGAAATGGCTGTTTCCCGGGCTTCATCCTGGGAAATCCGGAGCATGAAAGTCTGGCTGCCGGCACGGATTGATACCATTACCGCATTCGTGGAAGGTTCAAGCGACAGCTGCGCAATAACTCCATGTAAAGAGTGTTCATACTTCATCAGGATCGGTGATTGTGAAGTCAGGGAAATAGAGCCATGCTGAATAATTGCCGCTGAGGACGGAGAAGGCGGCGCAGGCACCCTGATTCGCTGGCCATCTTCAAGTTCTTTTTCCCAGAATCGGTTTGCATTCTGATTCCATGGGCCGAATATTATGTTTTCCATGCTGTTTCCTATTATCTTTCCCTTAAACATCTGGAGAACATTGCCGCATATTTCGTGGAGCCATTTCCAGTCATGGCTGGCTATGATAAGAGTTGTGCCCCATTCCTTCGACGCCATCATTGCGCAATCCATGATACGCCCGGCGCTGTCGGCGTCAACACTTGCTGTGGGCTCATCTAGAATAAGAACTTCCGGTTTAAGCACCAGACGCGCGGCAAGGGCAACTCTCTGGGCTTCTCCTCCTGAAAGTCCGTACCATGGACGGTTTGAAAACTCCCTGGGAGACAATCCGACAAGCGCAAGGGATTCATTAACCTGTTCAGGATACCGGGAAGGATTGCCTCCTCTCAGTTTCAGTCCATACGCAACGTTCTCATAAACGGAGCGTTTAAGAAGATACGGTTCCTGCGCAAGCAGGCTTACCCGGAAGCGCACGATATCGGAATATGGTTCGGCTTTTTGTCCTTTGAAGAGAATTGTTCCTTCCGAGGGCCTGTCGATAAAGGCCAGCATGTTTAAAAGCGTGCTCTTTCCGCTTCCGTTTGGACCAACAAGACCGGTAATTGAAGATTCCGGAATCGACAGATCTTCAATATAAACCGCCCGGTTGCTGTTGTAGAATTTTTTGATTTCGGTAAGATGATAAGTTGGCGTATTCATTGTCAAGAGCGGTTCCGCAGAAATGAAAGTGAAAAATTGACAATAAAGGCTATAGCCATAAGAACAATTCCGAGCGCTACACCTGTGACAAACTCCCCTTTATTGGTTTCAAGAGCTATGGCGGTAGTAATAGTCCTGGTATGCCATTTGATGTTTCCGCCGACCATCATCGCGATCCCGACCTCCGTGAGAACTCTTCCGAAAGCGTTCATGGATGCTGCAAGAATGCCGTATCGGGCTTCCCATAGTGTGGAAAAAAGCACCTGCCGCCTGCTTGCGCCCAGAGATACGAGTGTTACTTTTAGCTTGTAATCCATGCTTTCGACGGCAGTTGCCGTGAGCGCTATTACTATAGGAAGCGCCAGGATAGCCTGCCCGATTGCTATTCCTTCAAGGGTAAAGAGAAATCCGTATTCTCCGAGAGGCCCCCGGTTTGTTAAAAAGGCATAGACCAGAAGGCCGACAAGAACTGTCGGAAGCGACATAAGCGTATCGGTTATTGTCCTGATATGTTTTTTCCATAAAAAATCATGGTGTCCCATCAGAAACCCTGCCGGGATTCCGATGAACAGGCTTACAATCATTGAGTAGACTGAAACCCTGATGGATGCATAGACGGCCGAATAGGTCTCTCCATCTCCGTTAATAAGCAACTGAATCGCCTGAAACAGGCCGTCTATTATATAATTCATTTTAAAGCCTTACTTCACGGCTTTGTAGAAAGTCGCTCTGCTATGTTGCGTTTCATTTTTCGTCATTGCAGTGTACGAAAAGCACGTTTCATTCCTCAAGATTCGCGCACCTTGCATATCGAGCTTTTTACTTTACCGTCTAAATATAGACTTGTTAATGGTTTATCCTACTTTCCGGAAATGAAGAAAAGCTGTTTCCCTGAAAGTTTAAAATCGGAAATAAGATTTTTGGTTGAAGGTTTGCTCATCCAGTCAGAAAATGCTTTTGCGAGATCGGCTTTGACCTTCGGGCATTTCGCAGGATTTACCACTATGACGCTGTATATATTTTTTAAAAGATCATCTCCCTCTACCAGTATCTTTAACGGGGGGTTTCCCTTCATTGTGTCTTCGTACTTGATGTAAGTCCCCCTGTCCGTAAGGGTATATCCGTTCTGTTCGGCTGCCATCTGGATTGTTGTCAGCATTCCCTGGCCTGCCTGAGCATACCATGTTTCCTTATCGGGAACCGGAAGTCCGCTCGCTTTCCACAAAATCTGTTCGGCCTGGTGTGTTCCTGATTTGTCGCCACGGCTTACAAACTTAATCTTCTTTGCCGAAATAGTATTGAGACATTCCTTGACTCCTTTTCCTTTAACGCCCGCAGGATCGGATGCAGGGCCGATTAAAACAAAATCATTGTACATAACCACATTACGGTCAAGACCGAAACCGGCGGCCACGAATTTTTTTTCAGCATCAGGCGCATGAACAAGAAGAACATCGGCATCGCAATTCTCACCGAGCTTGAGAGCCTTTCCTGTGCCTGTGGCTACCCACTGGATGTCAATTCCGGTCTCTTTAACAAAGTAGGTTTTCAGATAATCCAGGAGGCCCGTGTCATCGGTGCTTGTGGTTGTCGCCATTCTCAGCAATTTTGCATCTGCCGCGAATAGAGGTGTGGCGGACAAAATGAATAAAGCTGCAATCATTGTCAGTGAAGCAATAAAAAGATTCCGTTTCATTTTAATCTCCTTTTCTTTCCGTTAATTTTATTAATATTTCGACATTTCAATCAGAAATATCATGAATTTGCATTTTTCTGATTTTCGTGTGGAAAAACCATCTTGCCGCTAATGCTTGTGTCATAACCTTCAAACTGTTTTGCCGCATCATGAAATTTCTTTTCGTGAAGAAGACTCAAAAACAGCTGAACACCCTTGTCAAAAAAACGTTCTTTCTGAATCAGAAGATCATAGCGTTCCCATCGAAGCGGAATGAAATCAAGCCCCAGCAATGACGCTACCGGACGGATGCAGGGAGCAACGTCAGCCTTTCCTGTAAGAACTTCAATCCCGACATCAAGATGTTTTGAAATTTCGTTGCCATAACCGTCTAATTTCTCAATATCGATGCCTGCTTTTTTTAATTCCCGGTCAAAAAGAAGCCTGGTTCCGGTTCCAAGAGGCCGGTTGGCGACATGTATGCCCGGTTGCGCGAGGTCAGCTATTTCTTTTAGATTTTTCGGATTTCCCTTTTGAACAAGAAGTCCCTGTTCTCGCCTGCAGAAATTATGTATGGCCGGCATATTCTCAAACTCTATTGACGCGAATTGGAAATTGTAATCATTTTCATTTTCCTGAAGCAGGTGGCTTGATGCCATATGGCACAGGTTGTTCCGGAGCGCTTTCAGGCCGCCCATGCTGCCGATGTTTCCGAAAACAGCAACATGCTCAGGATACAGACTGTTGAAGAGAGAGATGGTCTTATCAAGCAGAAGATCATTGCTTCCGGCTATTATGAGTAATCCGTGATATGGCGGAAGCGTGCTCCTTGATTCAGGATAGTTCTGGGTATTATTTTCAATCCATTGTTCTACAAGATGTCTGGGGAACAGCCATTTTCCGGTAACTTTAGTAGCGGGCAGTCCTTTGTCTGTTATGAGTGCATAAATCATCTTTTCGTTTACACTGAGTAATTCAGCCACATCTTTTGTTGATATAAGTTCTTTCATGTTGCTAATCCTTCCATAATCACACCGTTAGCTACCATAAATAACCATAAATTACATCTATTATATAAACTTTTGTCAGTCAATATTTTTATGTTTTATAATCAAAGAGATAATAATAATTATTAATAGATATATAATATTTACAAATAATCATTTGACAAATAAATATTATTGTTTATTATGAGTTGAAATAAACGGAATTTTTCAGTCAGATCTTAATAAAATCATCAAGACCGGGCAAACAATATGGAAAAGGAGATTGATATGATGAAGCTGAATGAAATACGTGAGGATATAAATCTTGTTAATGCCATTGACTGGCATATGACTCCTGAAGAGGCGGTTGTTTTGTATCTTGAATGGGGAAACAACTGGGCGCATGGAATTAACCCTATACGTTCAAAAAATGATGTCAGTCATTACTTCGTAGTTAATAACTGGGGAGAAAATCCTGTTGTGTATCTGATAAGACGAAATTCCGAAGAAGCTGTTGAGCTGGCAAGTTTTTATCTTCCGGAAACGGTAAAGGAAGAGTTCAGGGAATCGGTCGGATACAACAAGGGAGTTTATGCAGTGGAGGGCATAGTTAAAGACTGGCTTCAGAAAGAGTTATTGAACTGATTAACGCAATAAAGAACAGGAGAAAAATAATGAACGGATGGACATCCAGACTCGATTACATGGTTGAAAAGCTGAAAGGAAAAGGGTTTCGTATTACCCCACAGCGCATAGCCATTGTTGAAGTACTGGCAAACAGTTGTGATCATCCGGGGGTAGATCAGATATACCGTGAAGTAATAAAAAGATTTCCCACAACGAGCCTTGCTACGGTTTATAAAACCATTTCATTGCTTAAAGAGATAGGGGAGGTGACCGAGATGGGTTTCGGTGACGGGAGCAACAGGTATGACGGGAGAAATCCACACCCTCACCCCCATATAATGTGCGTTAAGTGCAAATCGATTATTGACCCGGATCTTTCATCGCTTAATGAAATGTCAAAGGAGCTTTCTGCAGAGACAGGATATAAGATTGTCTCACACAGGCTGGATTTTTTCGGAGTATGCCCGGATTGCCAGAAAAAGATAGAATGAAAGAAGGATTCAAGGGGTCAAGGGTTCCAGGGTTCGAAGATTCAAGTGATATAAATCTGTATTTATAAGACTAATACAAAGTCATCAAAAGTTAAAGGAGGAAAAAGTATATGAGTCAGACAGAAAAGAATTTGATGGAAGCATTTGCAGGTGAATCACAGGCCAACCGCAAGTATCTCGCATTTGCAAAACAGGCGGAAAAAGAGGGTTATTCCCGTGCGGCAAGGCTATTCAGGGCGGCAGCTGAAGCTGAAACCATTCATGCCCACGCCCATCTGAAAACAGTCGGGGGGATAAAGAGCACGGAAGAGAATCTGAAAGAAGCGATAGCCGGTGAAACTCACGAATTTAAATCGATGTATCCTGATATGATAAAAACTGCGGAAGCGGAAGGCGACAAGGCTGCTGTCCGGACATTTAGCTATGCAAATGAAGTCGAGAAGGTTCATGCGGCTCTTTACCGGAAGGCCCTTGATAATCTGGGAAAACAGGAAGAGGCCGATTATTATGTCTGTTCGGTGTGCGGTTATACCTGTGAAAATGCGCCGCCTGATTCATGCCCTGTCTGCAAAGCTAAATCAAAGGCATTTGTTAAAGTTGATTAACAAATGACAGAAGGTGAATAAATGGAATGTCCGGTTTGCAGGTCTAAAAAATTTTATGTCAGAGATCCGGAAGATGAATATGAAATTTATTCATTTAATTGCCGGGAAGGTTCGGTGTGCTTTGATACTGATGTTGATTTGTCAAAAGCCCCTCTAATCAGCGATGATACAGAAACCTTTTGTAATCAATGCGCCTGGCATGGGAAGTTAAGAGTTCTGAATAAAGCCTGAAGGGTAAAGGCTTGACATATAACTTTATAACATACTAACAATATAGGAGAATTGCGTTATGCAAATTAATATAGTGAAAGATCTGGTAGAGTTTACACCTGAAAATCCTGATGAAACAAAGAAATTAGAAGCCCTTTGGCGGATAATGGTAGATTGCGTTCGTTTTAATAAAAAGATGGTTCCCGTAGGTGAGTATGTTCCGCAGAAGAACAAGTTTGCTCGTTTTGCGATTGAGGGTCTGAAGACAGGCGGCGGTGATCAATATCCTGAGGTTCATGTTGACAGCGACTGTCGTTGTTACTGCCAGACCTGCAATAAGTTTGTTGTTCTAAAAAAAGGGGACAGGATCCCGCCATGCTGCGGAAAGCTGATGGAGATTCTGGATGATTGATTGAACTTATGCAAAGGCACCTGCTGCAGAATCATGTGCTACAATTTGGTTTCCACCCGCAATGCGGGTGGAATTTCACTTCATAAGGAAAGTATAATATTACTATGCCGATTCCCGGAAATCTTCTTACCACCGCAATGGCTGTTATGCCGCATACAAATGTCGACCGGGCTCTTGAAACAGCATTATCTCTCGATATCCCTTTCTGGCCCCAGCTGCCGAATTACAGCTATTATGAAGATATGTATGTTCAGGCTGCCGAGCATTTTCCGGGTATTCTGCTTGATCTTGAAAAAAGAACACTTCGTTTTTCACTTGATAAATTCATAGAAGAACTTGAAGAGACTATGTACCATTTCAATGAACCGGAGTATTTTGATATCAGCAGTACCTATTCCGAAGTTTACCACAGATTCCTTTCTCTCGATTTATCGAACAGACCCGCAATCAGGGGACAGCTTGAAGGGCCGATAAGTTTCGGGTTCAACATTATAGATGGCAACGACCGTCCGATTCTTTTTGACGACACCATTCGTCCGTTCATGCTTGAATTCATGGCGAAAAGGATAAATGTTCAGCTTGCCCGGTTAAAGAAGCTTAATAAAAATGCATTTATGTTTATCGACGAGCCGGGACTTCAGTTCCTCTTTTCAGCCATGTCCGGATACGGGGATATTAAGGCCAAGGGTGATCTGGATCTTTTTTTCTCGCAACTCGACCGTCCGCGGGGGATTCACCTTTGCGGGAATCCAGACTGGGATTTTCTGCTGGGGCTTGATCTCGATATCCTCTCTCTTGATGTATATTCAAATGCTGAAATATTTTCTTCGTACGCAAAGTCTGTCCGGCGTTTTCTTGACAGAGGCGGAGTCATAGTCTGGGGCATTGTGCCGACGGGTTTTGAAACCTTTGAAAAAGAGAATATCCCGTCTCTGATTCACCGGCTGGAAGAAACATGGCAGGCTCTCACCAAAAAGGGAATCGACATGGGCCTGCTGCTTGAAAAGAGCCTTCTCTCTCCCGCGACATGCTGCCTCGTGAATCCCGACAGGGAGAAGACGGTTGAGAAGGCGTTTGAGACAATAAGACTGCTTTCAGGAGAATTGAGAGAAAAATATTTGCATGTCTGATACCGTGATAAAACAGGATGTTACGGTTCTTTATTATATTTCAATATCGCAAACCGAAGGAATCGCTGTCTCCACCTACCTATACGATATAGTTGATAAGATTATACCAATGATTACGACTTGAAGTGAACAAAAAAGGCAGCCATTTCTGACCAGGCCTTTTGGTTTAACTATTATAATTTAAATCTATTTCTTAAGCTTCTCATAACCCCTGCCAAACAAGCCAATCAAATGTCCAAGAGGATCGTAGTGATGGGTTAGGTTGCGCATTCCGGGGAAGTCGGCCGCCTGTTCCGGATGATTCCGGCCACCGGTTCCAGATGAAAGCGGCCGGATATCGGAGCGAAGCGACGCTGGTTTTTTGATATATCTCAAATTATGATTTCTAAATCAAATTGGTTTTCCTTTTTCGCATGGATTCTCCTTTCAAATTGATTCGGCAAGCATTGTGAACCAGCCGATCCAGGATGGCGTCGGCCAGGGTGGGATCGGCGATATCTCGTGCCAGTGATCGACGGGCAGCTGGCTGGTGATCAGAGTTGATTTGAGGCTGTGTCGATCTTCGAGGATTTCCAGAAGGTCGTGACTTTGCTCTTTGGCAAATTTTTGAAGGCCCCAGTCATCAATAAGAAGCAGATCGGCCTTGACAAGGTTATTTAGTTTTAAAAAACTAAATAACGAGGAACCACTTATTATATCTTGAACGTACAGTCTGAATATTATATGGAGTTCAAAATGATTTTTTTCGATACCTTCAAACTTTATTGAGGTTCTGTTATGAAAAAAGCAGTCATATATTTATCAGTTATCATACTGTGGAGTTGCCCATGTCTTGCAGACGAGAACATATACACATGGACAGATAAAAATGGTGTAAAGCGTTTCAGCGACCGCCAACCTGATGATGTGAAACATTATGATACGATCATGATTGCCCCGGACCAGTCTGAATTCGGGACGGTTGCAGGAGACAGCCGTCCCGAATACGATCAAATGATCGAAAACATCAGGCAGGAAAAACAGCTAACCGAGCAGGAGCGCATACAAGCCGGAGCCGACCGCGTGGCCGAAGAAAAACGCAGTTCGTATGCCCATAAAAAAGAGCGCATTGAGGCCGAACAGAAGCGACTCCAGGAAAAAATCGATGGTTTGAAAAAAAGGTTGACTGGCCGAGCATACAGCCAGAGTCTGAAAAATGCTCAGATCGGAGAAATTGAAAAACAGATTGATAAGCTCAATAATTCACCGGATGAATATTTTCAGGGCAAGTGACGAAAAGGGTTCAAGGCGTCAAGGGTTCAGAGGTTCGAGTGAACTTCTGATTGGGAGAATAACTTTTAAAGTTAACTAAAAAAGAGCATTATGCCGAATTCGATTATTACCGGAACGGGCAGTTATATACCGGAATCAAGGATAACTAACAAACATTTTCTCGGACATGAATTTTACAAATCAGATGGCATAAAAATCAAAAAAGCAAATATCGATATTATTAAAAAGCTCGAAGAAATAACATGCATTAGTGAAAGAAGATATGTAACAGATGACCTGAACACCTCTGATATAGCGTTTATGGCTGCTAACAGGGCGCTGGAACATACGGACAAGGAGAGTATAGATTACATAATTGTAGCCCAGAATTTAGGTGACGTCAGAGCCGGCAGCAGCAGATCTGATATGGTTCCTGCTATCGCCTCAAGGGTAAAACACAAACTGAAAATAATAAACCCCTATACTGTCGCCTTTGATGTCCCTTTTGGCTGTCCTGGCTGGATTCACGGGTTGACCCTGGCCGATTATTATATAAAGTCCGGCGATGTAAAAAAGGTGCTGGTTATCGGCGCGGAGATACTGTCGAGGGTTACGGATCCTCATGATGTTGACAGCATGATATATGCCGATGGTGCCGGTGCAGCCCTGGTGGAAGCAACTGTCAGGAATGTAGGTATACTTTCACATGTAACAAGATCAGATACAATTAATCACGCGTATCTTCTTAGGACAGGAAGATCATACAACCCTAACTATTCAGACGATGATCTGTTTGTAAAGATGGATGGCCACGAAATTTATAAATATGCGGTCAGGACTGTTCCGCACGTTGTTAAAGAGAGTCTTGACAAAGCCGGATTTACATTAACCGATGTAAAAAAAGTCTTAATACATCAGGCAAATCAAAAAATGGATGAAGCAATACTTGAAAGACTCTATAAGCTGTATCAGATAAAAAACATACCTGAAAATGTAATGCCTATGACTATTTCATGGCTTGGAAACAGTTCTGTGGCTACCCTTCCTACCATGTTCGATCTTTTGCAAAGGGGGAAGCTGGATAAGCACAGGCTTCACCCCGGGGATATAGTAGTATTTGCTTCAGTGGGAGCCGGAATGAATATAAACTCGGTAGTATACAGAATGCCGTGAGACCTCCGCATAACATTCCTTTTTCCCCGATTTCTGCGTCAGGCTCAAATTTAGGCACGAAGTGAAGCTTTTGCGCTATCCTCGAAATACTTTTAAAGTATTCCTGTGGTTGCACGGAGTGAAGCGTAAGCGCTAAATTATTGCCTTCCTTGAACTTGAGCAAAATTGAATGTTCTGCAAAGGTCTCGCCAAAACCATGCCTTTATGATTTGTCAGACTTATAATGGCAATTTAAGCATCCTGAATGATCATTATCTTCTCAATTTTATCTCCCTGGCGGATTGAATCAACGACTTCATGACCGGCGACCACCTTGCCGAATACCGTGTGTTTTCCGTTCAGGTGCGGCTGGGGGCAGTGGGTGATGAAGAACTGGCTTCCGTTCGTGTCCGGACCGGCATTTGCCATTGAGACAACTTTTTCACCGTGCGTCAGGGGATTTTTCTTTAACTCATCTTCGAACCTGTATCCCGGGCCACCGCGGCCTGTGCCTGTCGGGTCTCCGCCCTGTATCATGAAATTGCTGATTACCCTGTGAAAAGTCGTGCCGTCATAAAAACCTTCTTTTGCGAGGAATATGAAGTTGTTTACCGTTTTGGGTGCATGCTGAGGATAGAGTTCAAGTTTAATAGAGCCTTTGACGGTTTCAATCGCCACTTTATAAGTTTTGCCGTTTTCGATCTGCATGACAGGCGGATTATCCCATTGAAGTTTTGACATAATGTTTCTCCCTTTATGTTAATATTACTGATATGGAGCTGAACGAACTGAAAAATTTCCCGACCTGTGTATATGCGAGGGGGAAAAAAAGCAAGAAAAGATTGACAGACTCGTATCTCTCCACCAACAGCAAATCAAAAGTTTGACGAATTGGTTATATTTAGGTTAAAAAGCAAAAGAAGCGCAGATAAAATCTCCGGAGGATTCAGATATGAAATTTAAGGCCGTTATTTTTGATCTTGACGGAACACTTCTCGATACTATTGATGATCTTGCCGATTCCATGAACAGCGTCCTTGAAAGGCACGGGTTTCCAGAACATGGCATTGATAAGTACAAGTATTTTGTCGGGGACGGTATAGATGTTCTGGTAAGAAGAGCCCTTCCGATACCCTGCGGAGACGAGTCTTTCATTGAAGAATGCATAACTCAAATGAAAAGAGAATATGACTTGAGATGGGCGGACAAGACACGTCCCTATGATGGTGTCCCGGAACTGCTGGATGCTTTCAGCGCTTCAGGAGCGAGGCTTTCCATCCTTTCCAACAAACCGCATGGGTCCACCTGTGTTGTTGTATCAAAGATGCTTGCAAACTGGAAATTTGAAATGGTCGTAGGGGCAAGAGACGGGGTCCCGAAAAAACCTGATCCTTCTTCCGCCATATCGATCTCAGAAAGTTTCGGACTTGCAACTGGTGAATTCCTTTATATCGGGGATACCGGCACGGACATGAAAACGGCTGTTTCGGCAGGAATGTTTCCGGCCGGCGTTCTCTGGGGCTTCAGGCCTGCCGGCGAACTTGTCGAGGCGGGTGCGCGCATTCTTGTCAGGTATCCTGCCGATCTTCTGCAGTTTATTTAATCAAGGTGAGGAAAAATGATCCCGCTCGAGAAAATACAAAAAGCGGCAAGCCTTATCGGGGAGATCGTTGTAAAAACTCCTATTGTCCATTCTCCGGCATTAAGCAGGATGTTCGGAGGGGATATATTCTTAAAACTTGAAAACCTGCAGAAAACAGGCTCATTTAAAATAAGGGGCGCGACCAACAGGATCCTGTCAGGTATTGGCAAGTTAGGTCCTTTGGGCGTTGTTACGGCATCCGCGGGGAACCATGCCCAGGGGGTTGCTCTTGCTGCGAAAAAGGCGGGAGTACAGGCAGTTATAGTAATGCCTGAATGGGCGTCAATAACAAAGCAGGAGGCAACCCGTGCTTATGGGGGCGAGGTTATTATTTCTGGCCGCAGCTTAGTCGAGAGCCTTGAAAAGGCAAGAGAGCTTGCTATGGATGGGCGGACTTTTATACATCCTTTTGACGACCAGAGGATTATTGCAGGCCAGGGGACGATAGCCATTGAAATTTTCAGAGACCTGAGCGATGCGGACATGATAATCGTCCCTGTAGGAGGCGGAGGCTTGATTTCGGGTATCGCATCAGCATCAAAGGCTATAAGGCCTGAAACAAAAATTATCGGGATACAATCCCTCGCATGCCCTTCGGCTTATGAATCGCTGAAAAAAGGTCAGGCGGTCAGGGTCGATTCCTCCCTTTCGGTTGCGGACGGTATCAATGTAAGGAAACCGGGCAAGTTTAATTTCAGGATAATGAAGGAATGTGTGGACAGCATCGAACTTGTTACAGAAGAAGATATTGCGGCAGCTGTGCTTATGCTCCTTGAACGGAATAAAATACTTGCGGAAGGGGCGGGATCGGTCCCTTTGGCAGCCCTTATGAGCGGAGCTGTCAGGGTAAAAAAAGGCAGCAAAACGGTGCTTGTCATAAGCGGCGGAAATCTGGACAGTCCTCTTCTCGGGCGGATAGTAAGCCGTGGTCTTTCAAACAACGGGCGCATAATGCGCTTTCTGGTTCATCTCGATGATGTTCCCGGGGCGCTTGCCAGGCTTCTTTCCATTGTGGCTTCCTTAAAGGCAAATGTCCTCCATATACTGCATCACAGGAGTGTTCGTAATGTGCCGTTTTACAGCACTGTTGTTGAACTTGAGATAGAAACGAGAGGGCAAGGGCATGTTGAGGAGGTAAAAGATAAATTAAAAGGCGCAGGTTACGATATTAAATTGTAAATGCAATCGGTTAAAATCAAATCAATTGTTTCATTCTTCCATGCTTTATACATTTATATTTGATATCCGAAGTCCGATCTTCGATGTTCGTCTTATTATAGATTTCCGGCTGTTGCGAGAAGAGCTTTATTCAGAGCCACCTGATATTCCTGCTGTATTAAATCGTGATGCCCATCTTCGAACGGCACATATGCAAGGATAAAATCTTCAGGCGTTATCTGAACATCAGGGAGTAAAGAGAAATAATCCTTCCTCGGTTTTATAAACCCAGCTATTATGGTTTTAAAACTTTCAATTGCTTCGGCAAATGGGAGATTGACAGGGTGCATTCTGCCTGCAGGCACCTGTTCTTTAATCTCATTGTCAGGCTGCGCGAGTGTCATGTGGGTGGCAAGACGGATATAATGCTGTGCCCTGACCTTGAATGCCGGGATCCAGAACTTGAAACTGATTTTTTCCCATCCATCCCGGATTATTTTCGGCAGATTGGCTATTTTTATAAGGTCGGCATATGAATCAAGGGTTATTCCTGAAATAGAGGCTTTTATATGCCAGAAGGGAAGAAATAAAAAATCTTCACCTGATTCGGGAATGTATCCGAATTTGATTTTACCGAATTTTTTGCCGTCAGGCTGCCATGCGGAATCGCAGTTTTTACAGAATAGAACGAGAGAGTCCCTTTCCCCCGACAGATCCCATCCGCAGGTCGGACATATTGCCGGTATAAAATCGATAGTCCAGTCGGGTTTTCCGGTTCCGAAAATATTAAGATCAAAATCACCCGGGAGTAATGACGAAACTGGCTTGTTGATCACGGCGTCCCAGAGTTTCTCTTTAACGTAGAACGGCGAGTAGATAATGCTTGTTGTTTCACCCATGAATGATTGAATGAAAGGGCCTCCGGCTCCTTTGTCTGAAAACCGCTTTTCAGCAATACGTACTATATCGCCGGGAGTAAGTTCCGGTTTTATAAATAATCCGGCAGTTTCAGGGAGGGCGAATTTAAGTTTAAGCGCCTGGGTTCTGAATCCAAGCGATACGGGAAATATGCCTGATTCTCTTCCCTGGTGGCTTATATCAATGAACCTGAAAACGGTCTCTGAGGAATTGCTTGAAAATAGGGTCCCCTTGAATCGCCAGTACGGGAAATAAACGTCTGGATTCCGGGCGGAATCAGGGCAGGGAAGTATGTAGCGGAAATAACCGTTTTCCGGAAGAAAGGATTTGACCCTGCAGAAAGGGCACGCAAAAAGACGGTCTGTCTCTTCCAGAGAGGCCGGCGCGCCGCACTGGGGACAATTATGCTCTATGCTGATGTTAAAGCTTTTCACCGCACATATTGCAGAAAACCGACTCGGTCAGGTTTTTACCTCCGCATTTGACGCATACTCTCGGTTTTTCCTTTTCTCCGGCCGGATGACCGCAACGGGGGCAGAAATTGGAATTAGGCGTAAGATTCTTTCCGCAGTTTCCGCATCTGACAAAAACAAGCTGCTGATGTCCGCAGGAGGGGCAGAATTTTGCGTCAAAAGCAACCGGATTGGCGCATTCGGGACAATTTATGGTTTCCTTTGAACCTTCTTTGCCGGATTTCTTTTCTCCGGCGGTGAAGTAATTTGCAAACATCGCGGGCATCATGATTCCAAGTCCCGCACCCATTCCTGCCGAAGCCCCATCCGCTTCAGAAGCCTTTTCCATGGCCATCGCGGCTTTCATCTGCATCAGTTTATTCATGTCGTCAAAGAGACCTATGCGGCTCCGGTCATCTATTGCCTGCTGCACTTCGGGCGGTGGGGTGATTGAGTTGATATAAATACCGGACAGGCCAAGCCCAAAGCGACCGAAATCGGTTTTAAGCCGCTTTGCCAAGCCTTCGGCCATATCTTCGTATCTTGCTGGCAGGTTCAGTATGGAGTCAAGTGCTTCTCCCATGTAGTCATTGAATCTCGATACGATCACGCTGTTTAAATACTCTTCTATTTCATCGGTTGTGAATATACCCTGGGTTCCTACCATGCTGTTTATGAAAAGGACAGGCTGCACGACCTGCATATTGAATATTCCGAAAGCCCTGAGCCTCACCAGGCCAAGCTGAGAATCCTTGAATGCCACAGGGTCTCTTGTGCCCCACTTGAGGTTTGTGAAGACCTTGAGATTTACAAAGTAGGCCTCTGCCCGAAGCGGGCTCGACATGCCCCACGGGATGCTTGCAATTTTTGTAAGAACCGGGATGTTGGCGGTCTTAAGGGTATGACGCCCCGGGCCGAATGCGTCTATAGCTTTTCCCTTGTAAAAGAAGACCCCGGCCTGGCTCTGCCTTACGGTCATCTGTGCGCCGTATTTTATCTCTCCTGAGCCTTTTTCAGGGATACGGTGGACAAGCTCTCTACCCGTTTCATCAAACCATTCCAGATTTTCAAGAAAAAAGATGTTGTCTGTTCCCATATATTTTACTCCTTCTTATTTGTATTCAGCCTCTTTAAGAAAATATTTTTCATATAGCCTGTTTTCTATAAAAAGATTGTAAATGTCGGGATCAATGTGGTTGTCATTTTTCATTTTGCCCATTATTTCTAAAGCTTGGGAAAGAAGCATGGGCTTTTTATACGGCCTGTCCCTTGCGGTTAAGGCTTCGAATATATCGGCAACAGCTATTATGCGAGACTGAAGGGGCATATTTTCCGCCTTAAGGGCCCTCGGGTATCCTGAACCGTCCAGCCTTTCATGGTGTCCCGATGCATACTCCGGCACATTTATCAGTTTTCGCGGAAAAGGAAGATGAGTCAATATTTTAAAGGTCATGGCCGCGTGATTTTCAATTATCCTGCGTTCCATATCAGTGAGTGAACCTTTGCGTACCAGCAGGTTTTCGAGCTCTTCTCCTGTAATATATGCGTGTTCGCCGTCAGGCATCAGGTATTTTCTTGCTGCAATATCTTTGACCCTTTTTGTGTTTTCATCGGTTAAAAATTCTCCCGGAGTATTGCAGGCCTTAACAACCTGCAAGTCTCTGTCAAGGCCTGCAAGCTTTTCTGAAAGTTCCGATTCGAGGCGCACGATCTCATCATCGCCCAAACCCTTTTTAATGAGATCTATTTTTTTTGCGAGGTATTCGTTTTCGATTATTTTTGCTATGAGGCCGAATCTTGTTTCAATAAGATTAATGCGGTCATAGATTGTTTGAAGTTTGGTTCTCTTGTCTATCACATATTCTGGAGTTGTTATTTTACCTACGTCATGCATCCACGCTGCAATGCGAATCTCTTCTAACTCATGATCATTAAATGTGAAATCTTTAAAACGTGGACTCTTCGTTTCATTTATTTTTTCAGCTATCAGCATGGACAGGTCAACCACCCTGTTGATATGGCCACCGGTGTATGGGGACTTTTCATCGATTGCCGTGGCTATGCTCTTGATAAAGGCATAGAAGAGGTTTGTTAAATCCTGTATGAGTTGCGTGTTTGTCAATGCCACAGCTGCCTGGGAGGCAAGGGAAGTTATCTCATCTACATATTCATTTGAGAATCCTATGATTTCTCCGGTTTCAAGGTTTTTTGCATTAAGAAGCTGAAGAACTCCGATTATATCATTTTCATGGTTCCTTAGCGGGATAACGAGCATTGATTTTGAGCGGTAGCCGGTTGTTGCGTCGTATTTTTTAGGGCCGGTGAAATCAAACCCTTCGGCTTCATATACATCAGGAATATTTACAATTTCTCCTGATATGGCGACATGGGAAGATACGTTGGAATGATTAGGTTTTCCATCTCTGTAAAGAGGAACGCTTGGCAGATCGATCCCAACACCGCTGGTCCCGCCCATTCTTACATTCATTGTGTCGTTCTGCATGATCGCAAAGCAAAGATGTTTGTTCTCCTTGTCCATAATATACAGGGTGCCTGCGTCGGCATTCGACATGACTCTTGCCTCGAGAACTATCATTTCAAGAAGCCTGTTGATATCCTTTTCACAGGAAAGGGCAACTCCTATCTGGGCGCCCTGCTTGATATGTTTTATCTGAGCTTCGGCATAATCTTTTACCTCGGACAGGACCGATTTCAAAAGCTTATCTAGCCTTTTGTCCTGAGATAAATTTTCAATACAGGTATCCGCAGTTATACTACTATTGCCTGGTTCGGATGAAAAGGGCATGATGAAACTCCATACTGTAAGAGGTTATGTTGAAAGTATGACATAAAAAACTCGGATAAACAAATTAATCCTTTTAAAAAATATCCCGTTGTAATAGTTATAGTCAAGAGCATTTATTACGCTGGAAATCCGCTTATTTGAAAAAAGGTAAAACGTGTTGTATGTTAATGATGTAACTGGTAGATGAAAGGTCGGAATTCGGAAAAAAAATACGGCCTTTTACCTGCCATAAAAGATGTTGGGAGCATAGTGCAGTTCAAGCTTGCTTTTGGCGACAAATATGTTGATTTAAAAATAGGAAAAGAAATATAAACTCGAAATTTATTTTAAAATCATTGAAATATTAAAAGTCCGAACTGTGACATGCCTTGGGGATACAATCTGTGAAAATTAAGGAACTATATGAAATATTAAAGTTTAATCTTATAAAACTTCCTTTTATATATCTCCTGATATTGGCAGGATATATTCTGGAATTTACAGTGGAGCTTCCTTATTTTATCGTATGCAGATTCGGGAAAAGGCCTGGGAAACGACAATAAAAATCATATAGTTAAAATTTTTGCATAACGAACGATAGAAAGACGCGACGGGGTATGCATCAAATTATATACCGTCTCCTTATATCTTCTCCGGACATGGCGAATAATGCATGCTCAAAATGTTTAACTATTTTATTCTCTTGATTTTATTATCCATAACAAAAGAGGCAGAATAAATATCGTTGCCAGGATTATGAGCCCCGGCAGGGACAGGTAGGGTGTATGCCATGGTTCTTTTCTGAGGGTGCTCTTTTTTATTTCAGACTGAAACCATCTTCCAAGCATTGTGGCAGCCATAAAAACAGCAACCAGTTTTATTACAGTAACGATCCCCTGCACCGATTCTCCTTTTAAAATTCTTATGAACAATAATTCCGTTAATTCGGATTGAAAATCTGTGAAATTATGATAGAGTGTCGTCAAAAGGACAAGGATGGCGCGCCTGGCACGACTCGAACGTGCGACCTACGGATTAGAAGTCCGTTGCTCTATCCAGCTGAGCTACAGGCGCGTGTGACATCCTGCTATCATACCCCTTTTTAGATGTCCATAAAAAAAGAGACAGATTTGTAAAAAGTCACTCTGCTTAAGTTGCGCTTCATCCCCGCCCTGTTGAATTCTCGCAGAGCGAGACGGCAAGGCCGGGCCGATTCAACAGGGTGAATAATTGCAGCGTACCTCAACGTACGCTTCATTGCTCAAGATTTGCGCGCCTTGCATAATGAGCTTTTTACTTTGCTGTCTCAAATGATAATGATATCATGAAGAGTGAAAAAGGTACTGATTTAATGCCAAAAGAAAATAAAAATAAAGAGAAGGGCGCTGAAAAATCGCTTGTTAAATACGATCCTCTGCAGCGTTACCTGATGGAAATAAGCAAGCATAAGCTGCTTTCAAGGGATAGAGAACATGAACTCGCCTTAAAGATCTTTGAGCATGATGACAGGGAAGCTGCATACGAAATGGTTACTTCAAACCTCAGGCTTGTTGTGAAGATAGCCCTTGAATTCCAGAGAGTATGGATGCAGAACCTGCTTGATCTCATACAGGAAGGCAATATCGGACTCATGCAAGCTGTCAGGAAATTCGACCCGTATAAAAACGTAAAGTTTTCATATTATGCATCTTTCTGGATCAAGGCATACATCCTGAAGTTTATAATGGACAACTGGCGTCTTGTGAAAATCGGAACCACGCAGGGGCAGAGAAAGCTTTTTTTCAAGCTCAAGAAGGAAAAGCAGAGTCTTATTGAGCAGGGCTTTGATCCGAAACCGAAGCTTTTATCAGAAAGGCTGGGTGTTACAGAGAAGGAAATAGTTGATATGGATCAGAGGCTTGACGGGTGGGATGTTTCCCTCGATGCTCCACTGACTGATGATTCGGATTCCGAAAAAATTGAATTTATAAGCTATGATTCGGAATCAGCCGAAGAACAGATTTCGAAAAAGCAGATGGATAACCTGATTCACGGCAAGATAGAAGAATTCAGAAAACTTATGACAAAAAGGGAAAATGAGATATTCGACCTGCGCATATTTTCAGACAGTCCCGCTACCCTTCAGGAAATCGGTGACCGTTATGGCATATCCAGGGAACGTGTGCGACAGGTTGAGAAGAATATCATTACGAAGATGAGAGAGTTCATAAAGAAGGAACTGCCGGACTTTGCCTCATACATTGACAAGTAAACAAGGAAATATTTCAAATGAGCATCAAATCTGCCAGGTTTATTCCGGTTGTTTTTCTACTGCTGTTTCTGCCGGGTTGTTTTTTTTCTTTTTTGAATATTTTTACCGGCGGGGAAAATAAAACCGGAGCATCTTTCCCTGAGAACAGCTACTTTTATTTTACCGAATCCCAGATTTTAAAAAACAGGGGAAATCTCAACAAGGCCTTGGAATATATGGAAAGTGCGGTTGCGCTCGATCAGGAATCTGTTTTCCTGAAAGGCGAGCTTGTCAATCTATACCTGCAAAAAAAAGAGAACGACAAGGCTCTGACTCTGGTTGAGGAAGTGCTTGGGAAGGATCCCGAGAACATAGGCGCTCTTATTCTGTTTGGCAGAATAAAGCATGCCCTCGGCAAAGTTGCTGATGCGAAGAAGGCGTACGAAAAGATAATAGCCGGGAGCCCGAAACAGCAGAACATATATTTGCTTTTAGGGAGCCTTTATGTGGAGGAGGGTGAGTTTGACAAGGCAATATCGGTTTTTGAAAAACTGATAAAGAATTTTCCGGATTATTATCTTGGATATTTCTATCTCGGAAAAATCAACGCACAGAAAGGCAATCCCGATGAAGCTGAAAAAAGTTACAGTAAAGCAATTGAATTGAAGCCTAACCTTGATGAGCCACGGTTCGAGCTGATAAACCTTTATAAGATCCGGGGCGAGAAAGATAAAATAATACCGATATTACATGAAATGCTGAAGAAGAATCCCGATAACATAAGGGCTGCCCTTGAACTCGGATATTTTTATAAAAAGAACAATATGCCGCAGGAGGGAGGAAAAATACTGCGAAATCTCGGCACAAGGAGTCTTTCCAACTTCGATGTTGTAGTAAATGTAATTCAGTTTTATCTTGATACGAGGAGATATAACGATACGACAATGATCCTTGAGGATATGCTGAAAGGGGCTCCTGAAAGTTCGGATTTGAATCATATCGCAGGGCTTTCCTTTTTTGCATTGAAAAACGAGGATACGGCTCTTTCACATTTTCTTAAAGTGAAAAGCGATTCCAGATTCTATTCGGATGCGGCAGTTCATGTTTCTCTTATTTATCAGAATAAGGGAAAGCTGAGAGAAGCCATCTTATTTATCAGGGATGTGATCGAAAGGGAGCCTGATAATCCGGAATTTCTCTTTTACCTAGGCTTGTTCCATGAGGAGCTGGAGGAGTATAAAGATGCCGAGAAAGCGCTTTTGAAGGCCATTTCAATTGATCAGGATGATTCCAGGTTGTATTTCCGGCTTGGAGTTGTTTATGACAAGTGGGGTAAAAAAGAGAAGACCCTTGAACAGATGAAAACTGTTATCAAGATAGATCCCAAAAACGCAAATGCCCTTAATTATCTCGGTTATACTTATGCTGAAATGGGGGAAAATCTTGAAGAGGCGGAAAAGCTGATTACGGAGGCCTTGAAATATAAACCGGATGACGGATATATAACAGATAGTCTCGGATGGGTATATTTCAAAAAAGGTCTTTATGATAAAGCCTTGGAAGCATTGAATAAAGCGACACGCCTTGTTCCTGAGGATCCTGTTATTCTCGAGCATCTCGGGGATGTCTACATGAAGATGAAAGACGGTAAAAACGCTTTGGAAGCATACAAGCGTTCGCTTCTGTATAAGAAAGAGAATCAGGATGCAATTAAAACGAAGATTCGGGCAATTACGGGAGAAGGGCGCTGATATGATATGAATAGACCGGTTAGTCTTTTCCTTCTTCTTATCTGTTCAGCTTTTTGCTTCCCGGCCTGCGCAGGCCTTTCTGGTAAAATTTCAAAAGATGTATTCAGCGCTGTCCAATCCCCCGGTTTCCGGGAATCGGAGGCAGGGAGACTTTTATACGTACTCAAAGATAAGAACCGGGATATAAAAACATTTAAGGGGACCGGGCGCATTAAATTTTCGGGCAAAAGCGGGAATCTGGTTTCGGCAGATATTGCATGGGTTGCGGAGGATGATAATAAAATTTCACTGGTGTTGCGGGATATTCTGGGCCGGCCAATAGCAAGAATATCTGCTGACGGGGAATGGATTTATTTTGTTTCACATGCCGATAACACATTTTATAAAAAGCATTATGATAACGCAGGCCTGGAAAACTTCATTTCTATTCCGGTCAGAATAAAGGATTTTATTCTGCTTCTATCCGGAAGGATACCTGTTTATGAATTTGATTCGGCGGCTGTTACAGGTGCGGAAAATGGGGAATGCGTTCTTATTTTAAAGAAAAAATGGTCAGGGGTCGCCGAGAAGATATACTTTGGCGGCGATTGCCGGGATGTGGCAGAGGTAGAGATATATGACACATGGGGAGATCTCCTTTACAAGGCATCTTTTGAAGGAGAAAAGTTCGTGAAAGAATATAATATCCCCTCAAGGCTTGTCGTTTCAGATGGTGCAGGCGATTATCTGATGCTTGATATAGAGAGATGCTGGGCGGATGTGCCCGTATCCGGTTCGGTTTTTATATTGAATCCTCCGGATCAGGCTGAGTGAAGGGCGGCGAATTTGGGGTTTGATTCAGGAATATGGGACTGTTTCAAGAGCGGCTGGAACAGATTAAAATTACGGAGAAGATGATTGAAAACGGCTATATATGAAGAAAATGTTCTGGAACTGATAAAAACGGCTTTGAATAAAAGAGAAGAAGAGAATTTATCTCCACTTGCGGTTTCAAGCTCAGGATGCATTAGGCGTGAATATGAGGAGAAAAGGGATTTCGGATACCGTCAGGAATTTTCTCTCGATGTTGACCGGATACTCTATTCGCTTGCATATACAAGGTACATTGACAAGACGCAGGTTTTTTATCTTATCAATAATGACCATATAACTCACAGGGTTCTTCATGTTCAGCTTGTTTCCAAGATAGCAAGGACCATAGGCCGTTTCCTCGGATTGAATGAAGATCTTATAGAAGCCATCTCTCTCGGGCATGATATAGGCCACACCCCTTTCGGACATGACGGCGAAAGATTCCTTTCGGAACTTTGCGAAGAAAGCGGAATAGGATATTTCCTTCATAATATCCAAAGTGTACAGTTCCTGGATAAGGTGGAAAGAAAGGGAAAGGGATGGAATCTTTCATTGCAGACTCTTGACGGCATTCTGTGCCATGACGGTGAAATCCACAATCAGAGGCTGCAGCCTGAAAGGGGAAAGACATTCGAAAAGATAGGGCAGGAGATCTCAATAAAAAAAAACGATCCGGTTATCAAGCTTATTCCCATGACACTTGAAGGATGTGTTGTACGTATGGCCGACACCATAAGCTATATAGGACGTGATATAGAAGATGCCATAAGACTTGACGTGATAAAAAGATCCGATCTTCCGGCAGAAAGCGTTAAGGTGCTCGGGAATACCAACGGTACAATAATATACAGCCTGGTCACCGATGTGATAAAAAACAGTTTCCAGAATATCCATGTTGCCTTCAGTCCTGAAGTTTCGGAAGCATTAAGAGGCCTGAAAGCATTTAACCTGGAAAAGATTTATCTTAATCCTGTGATAAAAAAGCATACGCCTCGTATAAGAGATCTTTTCAGAATGCTTTTTGAAAGATATATCTGTGATCTTGAAAAAGATAACAGGGAATCCGTGATATTCATCAATTTCCTGGAAGATATTTCTGAAGCGTATAAGGCAAATCACAGAAAAGAGGAGATAGTGAGGGATTTTATAGCAGGAATGACGGACCGGTATTTTTTGAGCCAGTGCCCCGAAACGATGAGGCCTGTTAATGAAGCAGGCTGATTGGTATCAGTACGGCAATACGTAAAGTTAATCAATTTGGATCACCTCTAAAATAGTTAGCGATCAGCTCAACATGTGAATTATAGACTTATATTATTGTTAACCAAGGAAAGTTTGTCAGAACTTAACAAAGATATTTGGGATATAGAGATGATTCTTAAAGCTTTGATTGAATCATAAGAAAACAAACGCTTGAACCCTTTTCTTCACAATTGGGAGAAGAACCTGAAAATTGTATGAGCAGCAAAGGATATGAGGAGAGAACTTACCGGAATCTTACCGGAATGGACTGTATGGTGTCATTTAACGTTATTGTCCAGGAGACCGACCTGCAGGTTCATGCCTCAAGACCTCTGCAGAAAATTACGCGCGACCTTATTCTTAAATACAGGGGCTTTATTGAAAAGTATATCGCCGTTTATCCCGAATTTTTAAAAACGCTTACACCCTGGCATGTTGACGATTTTGCCCCGCAGATAGTCGGAAAAATGATAGATGCCGGCAGAAAAGCCGGGGTTGGCCCGATGGCTGCGGTAGCAGGTGCCATTGCGGAATTTGTCGGCATGGATCTTCTTTCTTATGCGGACGAGGTAGTGATTGAAAACGGGGGCGATATATTCTTAAAAACGGACAAGCCGGTTACTGTCGGGGTATATGCTGCCGGTTCTCCCTTAAGCCTCAAGCTGGGTTTGCGTATTGATTCCATCAAGAGGCCGGTAGCCCTGTGCACCTCATCCGGGTCAGTGGGGCATTCACTCAGCTTCGGAAAAGCTGATGCAGTCTGCATTGCATCCGGTTCATGCCCGCTCGCGGATGCCGCAGCAACCGCAGTAGGGAACAGGGTCAGAGGGAAAAAAGATATTCAGGATGCCATAGATTTTGGAAAAATGATTGAAGGTGTGACGGGAATCGTTGTGATAATCGGTGAGGATGCCGGATTCTGGGGAGATGTGGAAGCCGTCAATCTTTGAGCCGTCGTTCAAAAATAACCGTAACATTGAAATGCTATGACCGGCATAAGGAGCCGTAGCGAAATGGTCGGCAGTGTAATGGTTATTTCGTAACGGCTCCTAAAGGAAAAAAGAGTTGAGTTTTGAGTGTCAAGAGGTTAGACTTTTTACAAATGCATCATTATTGATTAACTCGTAAAAAGTCCAAAATCCCGTCACTCCCGTGAAAACGGGAGACCAGAGCCACTTGAAAAGACTGGATTCCCGCTTTCGCGGGAATGACATAAAAGAGATAAATTCGATTTTTAACGAATGCATCATTATTGACTGTTCGGTATAAAATCTCTGGTGGAGCTGAAACTGAAATGAAGACTGTATGGGCGCCGTGGCGTATTGAGTATATTCTGGATAAAAAGGATGAAGGGTGCATTTTCTGCAATGCTTTATCCAGAAACGACGACCTGACTCTGTTCAAAGGTGAGCTGAGCATGGTTGTGATGAACAAGTTTCCATATATCAACGGGCATCTTCTTGTTGCGCCCGTGAAGCATCTTTCGACATTAAACGGTCTGGAGAAAAATGAAAAAGCCGACTTGCTGGAGCTGGTAGATAAATCCATCAGCATACTGAAGCTTGTAATGAAGCCCGACGGATTCAATGTCGGGCTGAATCTTGGAAAAGTCGCCGGCGCAGGGATTGAGGAGCATCTTCACTTTCATATTGTGCCACGATGGTTCGGCGATACCAACGCCCTGTCGGTATTTGCCGATCTCCGGGTTATTCCGGAGCATTTGAAGGCGACGTACAACAATTTGAAACCACACTTTGAAAAACTGAAGATTTAAAACATGATGCTATCGTAAATAGAATATGACTTTTTATGAAACCATCAAAACATCAATAACGGAGTTTAAAATGAATAAACTCAAATTCCTCCTTATTTTATTTTTTGCCGTACTCATCGGCCTTTTCTTTATGCAGAACATGGATTTTCTTCTCGCAAAGAAAAGTTTCAGCCTGAATCTTTTTTTCATAAAGACTTATGCCACCCCTGAACTGCCGACGGGTATCATACTTATTATCAGTTTTTTTGTGGGTTTTCTTGTTTCTTATGCCTTGGCGCTCTTTGAACGCTTGAGGCTTCAAGGAGAGATCAAAGGTCTAAATTATACCATTGATTCAAATATAGAAAAGATAGCGGAACTCAAAAGCGAAGTTATTTCACTCAAGAAAAAATTCTCTTCCGGCAAGCCGTTGGAATAAAATAACCGTAACATTTAAATGGCAGAACGGCATAAGGAGCCGTAACGAAAATAACGGTTATTTCGTAACGGCTCCTAAAAACGAATGAAATTCCGCAATGGGTTTATTAAACTAAATTAATTGGATAGGGATTCCCTCTTGGAAAGCATATGATCGCAGATTGCCAAGATTTTAAATATAAAGAGCTAATAGAATAATTATCTGCGGGTATCGGCGAAAATCCGCGTCCTACTAAACAGAATATCCGGCATATGAATCCATCCCATGCAACCCCTATGATAAAGCAGTATCTCTCGATCAAAGGAAGATATCCGGATGCGATTCTTTTATACAGAATGGGAGATTTCTACGAGATGTTCTTTGAGGATGCTGAGACTGCGTCCCGGATTCTTGAAATTACCCTGACCTCAAGAAATAAGAAAGACGAATTCCCTGTTCCAATGTGCGGGGTTCCGCACAGGGCGGTAAAAGGCTATATCGCAAAGCTGATAAATAATGGCTTTAAAGTGGCGATCTGCGATCAGAAGGAAGATCCGGCTGAAGCAAAGGGCCTTGTTGACAGGGATGTTGTGCGGGTTATAACTCCGGGAATGATTATTGAAGATGACCTCCTGGATGAAAAATCAAATAATTACATCATTGCAATAGCCCGGTATTTGAATCGCGCGGGCCTTTCCTGCCTCGATATTTCAACAGGATTGTTCAGGCTGACCGAAACAGCCGGATCTTCGGAACTTTCTGAAGAGATTTTACGAATAGCTCCAAGTGAGATTCTTTTGCCCGAATCATCGAAAAACGATTCCTTCTTTTCCGGGATAGCCGATGCTCTGAAAGGGAAAATCATAACATATCTGGATGACGTGACCTTCGAGCATAAAAAGTGCAGAGAAAGGCTTACCGGATTGTTTAAAACCTTATCGCTTGAGGGTTTCGGGTGTGAAGATATGAAAGCTGGGGTATGCGCTGCGGGGGCTCTGGTTTATTATCTGAGCGAAACCCAGAAGCAAAGCTCAGAGCATTTTTTATCGATAGAAACATACTCTCTCGGCAAATACCTTCTTATCGATGAAACGAGCTCCCGGAACCTTGAAATAATGAAAAATCTGAGGACAGGTTCAAAGCATGGAACGCTTCTGACGGTTCTGGATCGGACAGTCACACCGATGGGCGGAAGGCTCTTGAGAAGATGGCTCGGATATCCGCTTCTTGACAGTAATGAGATAATTCCCAGGCTTGATGCTGTTGAAGAGGCTAAAAGCGACATACAGGCAAGAAGAAACATAAGGGAAAGTCTCAAATTAGTTCACGATATGGAGCGCCTCGGCAGTAAGATAGTAATGGGGCATTCCAGTGCAAGAGATCTCGTCGCTCTTAAAAATTCACTTTTTGCCCTTCCTTTGATAAGAGCCGGCATCATGCATTTTAAAGCCGGTTTCTTTGAATGGAATCCGGACATTGAGGCGCTCACTTCTCTTGCGGACCTCATTGATAGATCGGTGAGGGAAGATGCTCCTCCTGTTATAAGCGAAGGAGGGTTGATTAAAAGCGGTTATAACGCTGAGCTCGATAACCTCATCAGGGCGGGAAAAGACGGAAAGAGTCTTCTTGCGGAACTTGAGGCGAGGGAGAAGGAAGAGACAAAAATAAATTCCCTGAAAATAAGGTATAATAAGGTTTTCGGATATTACATAGAGGTTCCAAAATCACAGGCAAAGCTTGTTCCGCCCCGTTTCATCAGGAAACAGACCCTTGTTAATGCTGAGCGGTACATTACTGATGAACTTAAGCAATACGAAACGAATGTTTTAAGCTCAGGAGAGAGAAGAAACGCTATTGAATACGAGCTGTTTTGCGGGATCAGGGAGGAAGCTGCAAAGCATAATCCGGCAATTCAGCAGGCAGCCGGATTTATTGCAGGCATAGACTGCATAACCGGGTTTGCCGAAGTTGCTCATGAGCATAATTACACAAGGCCCGGACTGAACAGCGAAGGGCTGATATTGATTGAAGACGGGCGCCATCCTGTTGTAGAAAGAATGATAGCAGGCGAACGGTTCGTTCCTAATTCAATACGAATGGATGATCAGGAAAACCAGGTATTGATAATAACCGGTCCGAATATGGCCGGCAAGTCGACTGTTCTTCGCCAGGTTGCCCTGATCGTTCTTATGGCGCATATAGGCTCTTTTGTGCCGGCAGCAAAGGCTTCGGTAAATATGACCGACAGAATTTACACGAGGGTGGGAGCACTTGACAACCTTTCAGCAGGACAAAGCACTTTCATGGTTGAGATGCAGGAGACCGCCAATATTCTCAATAATTCCGGGGCAGGAAGCCTGGTTATAATGGATGAAATCGGAAGGGGCACAAGCACCTTTGACGGGCTCAGCATTGCATGGGCGGTTGCCGAATATCTGCATGACCTTAATGGCAAGGGGGTCAAAACACTTTTTGCCACACATTATCATGAGCTGATAGAGCTTGCTTCATCAAAACCGCGTGTGAAGAATTTCAATATACTTGTAAAAGAATGGAATGATGAGATAATATTTTTACGAAAGCTTGCCGAAGGCGGGACAAACCGAAGTTACGGGATACAGGTTGCAAGACTTGCCGGTATTCCTGAAAAGATTATCGCCAGAGCAAAAAAAATCCTTTATAAAATCGAAAGTGAACACGGGATAAACGGGATGCCTTTGTTTGCGGAAAACGACGCCGGGTCGAAAAAGATGCATTCGCAGATAAGCATGTTTCCGAGACCGGAAAACTTTATTGTTGAAAGACTAAAAAATATTGATATATCGAAAATGACTCCTCTGGACGCATTGAATTGCCTTAATGAGCTGCAGGAAAAGGCCAGGAAAGCCGGGGATGATTAATGTAAGGGGCATAGATACAAAAAAGCAAAATCGAAGCTCCCTGCCGCAGAGCGGACGGGGAATCTTCAACCGTAAGGGATATAATCTGTTTTTAATTCGCTCGCTAACCCCGCCGCAAGCAGCGGGGAATGTGCTCGCAGTTTCGGTTCAAAGGGAGAAGGACGAGGCAAGTTGATAAATACGGAAAATATGAAGATTGTAAAGGCGGATGCCGATTTGTTAAAAAGTCGGTCAAGATGCCTGATTTGCATGATTGCCGCCTCTTTCCTTTTTTTGCTTATGCAACCCTGCCTTGTATTTGCCGGCGACTCGAGAGATCGGTACTTTGAGGCTGAAGCGGCATACAAATTGCTGAGGAATAATCCCGCAAAGCAAAAATACAGGCAGCACTGGCTTGAGTGCGTTAAAAAATTTGAGCATGCTTATAAGAATGATCCTTCGGGAGCATGGGCGCCTCCCAGCCTCTACATGTCCGGAAAGATATTCATCGAGCTTTACAGGCGGTCACAAAAAACAGCGGATAAAAATGAAGCTGTCGATAATTTTGAAAGGATCATAAAAAAGTTTCCAGGAAGCAAATATAAATCGAAAGCTGAGGATGAGATTAAAAAAATTACCGGAACAGTTGTTGCGAATAAAACGGCCGGGAAAAAGGATTCAGGTTACAGGGAAGAGAAGAAAGATGTGAAGGAAGAAAAAACCGTTAAAATTGAGCCTGTTTCAGTCAAACAGGAAGAGCCTGAAAAGCCCGTTGATCTGAAAAAAGAGAAAGATAGAAATGAGCAGGTGAAAACACCCGCAGAGCCGGAGGATACGATAAAAGAGATTATTGCTGCTGATAATCTGAAGGTAAAATACGCTGCGGAAAGCCCGGTTCCAAAAAGCAATGGCGTTGTAACCGTCACAAATCTGAGGTACTGGTCAAATCCGAATTATACGAGGATTGTCATAGATACGGACGGTGAAACAGAATATAATCACAAACTTTTAAAGCAGGATCCATCCCTCAATAAACCACAGCGCCTGTTCGTGGATCTGACCAAAAGCAGACTGGGCGACAATATCAAGAAGGTGATTCCCATAAA
>RPRI01000061.1 GCA_003818505.1 Desulfobacteraceae bacterium
AAGAACTTAAGCGTTAAAAATCACAAGCCTTTGAGGGCGTCAGCCCAAACCTTCTTGTGATTTAGCAAAGTGATTTAAAAATCCCCAAAAAGCTCATTAAGAGAGCATATTCAGACTTCCAACTGGTTCGTCGAATATAGATTGCCGCAAAGCGGCATAAAATTTCTTATTACGAGTCCATTATCATTAACGGCTTTTAAAATATTACGAATAACCGCGCAGGCACTAAAAACAAGTTCATCATATGAGTCTTATTCGAAATTATAATTAGATTCAATTTGCTTGACTTCATTTAGAAGCTTGGATATTAAATGTCAATATTTTAATTGAGAAGGCTTCGTAACAAGTCCATCCGATAAAGGAAAATACGATTATGGCTCTCATTTATGAAAAAAAAGATAAAATTGCTTACCTTACGATAAACCGTCCTGAAGCAAGAAATGCAGTTGACCCTGAAACGGCAGTTGAGCTTGCAAACGCATGGGCGGATTACAGGGATGATGGCGACCTTCGTTGCGCGATCATCACCGGAACAGGCGACCAGTCCTTTTGTGCCGGGGCGGATCTCGCACGCCTCATTCCGCTTTTAACCGGAGCCCGCAAAGCCGAAACCGAGGCCGATAAAATAATTCAGAGCGATTCCCAGCTTCTCCAGAATGCTTTCCTGCGTGGTTTTGAACTCAACAAACCTGTGATAGCGGCAGTAAACGGGTTTGCCATAGCGGGTGGGTTTGAACTTCTCTATGGAGCAGATATCCGGGTTGCCTCATTTGACGCCAAATTCGGTCTTCAGGAGGTCAAATGGTCCGTCTTTCCGGCAGGAGGATCAACCGTTTGGCTGCCAAGGCAGCTTCCGTATGCTAAAGCAATGGAGATTCTGCTTACAGGAGAACTAATGGATGCCCATGAAGCCTTCCGTCTCGGATTTGTAAACAAAATTGTGCCAGCAAACATGGTCATGGAAGAAGCCGAGCGTTACGCAAAGATCATAATTAAAAACGGACCTCTTGCGGTATCAGGCATAAAGAAGGCGGTCCATGCCATAACAGGCATGCCGATAAAAGAAGGTATGGCAAAGGAGATTGAATACGCAATTACGGTTTTTCTGAGTGAAGACGCAAAGGAAGGACCAAGAGCTTTCAAGCAGAAAAGGGAGCCCATTTTTAAGGGGAAGTAAACGGTACTGCTGTTGGAGTTTTAAATTTTTACAGCGCATCAAATAAGAGGTGCAATTTGGTAATAGCCGGGCTTACAGGCGGAATAGCAACAGGCAAAAGCACCGTATCCTCTATTTTAAGGGAAGCAGGAGCAATAATAATAGATGCGGACACTATTGCCCGTGATGCGGTGCAAAAAAATCTTCCGGCATGGCATGAAATTGTCAGGATATTCGGAAAAGAGGTTCTTCTTCCTGATGGTGAAATCGACAGAGCATATCTTGGAAACATCATATTCAGTGATCCCGCAAAAAAGGAGATCCTGAACAAGATTGTCCATCCTAATGTAATTAATAAAGTAGCGGAGCTGATAGGTAAAATCGGGAAAGAAACACCAGACTCAATTGTAATACTTGATGTGCCGCTTCTTGTAGAGGCCGGGATGGACAAAGGACTGGAAGATGTGATCCTTGTTTATACGCCTGAAGATATCCAGATCAAAAGGCTGGTTGAAAGAGACAAAATATCAGATAAGGACGCCCTTTTAAAAGTACGTTCCCAGATACCTATCGAAAAAAAGAGAGATTTCGCTACTATTATTATCGACAACAGCGGGCCAATCGAGGCTATTAAAGAAAGAGCCCTTGAAGTCTTTGATATCCTGAAAAAAAAGCAGCTTTAAAAAGCCCGTCTTCTTCCGGTTGAAAGGGCGCCGCAGAATACTATAACTTGTTATACACCTCATATTCCAAGGGAGGGATCATGAAGATTTCAAGAATTACAATATTAACGCTTGGCGTAGCCGACTTAGGCAAAGCTACAAGATTTTATGAAGCTGTACTCGGCACGCCCCCAAACACATCCTCTGATGGCATCACTATTATCGAGCTTCCAGGTACTTGGATTTCTCTTTACCCACTTGATAAGCTGGCAGAAGACATCTCTCCTGAGGTTCCGATTATTCGCAGTGGATTTAGTGGGGTTACGCTTGCCCACAACGCCCGCAGCAAGGACGACGTTGTTGCCATAATGAGATGTGCAGAGTTGGCTGGCGCTCGCGTCGTGAAAGAACCACAAGAAACATTCTGGGGCGGCTTCAGTGGATACTTCGCCGACCTTGATGGCTATTACTGGGAAGTGGCATGGGGGCCAATGTTTGAGTTTGCAGAGAATGGTGAATTAAGAATCAAAGAAAACGTATAACATTTCACTCCAGCCGACCGCAAAAAGCCGCGTCGGCTGAGTTCGGCGATAGCCAGCAGAAAATATGACAGATCAAACCACCTACCATGAAGATGATAAGCTCTTGTTTCAGCATTATCTCGTTGTGTTTCTTGATATTCTTGGCCAAAGACGTGGCCTCCGAGAAATTAAAAACCTGCCGACCAACGACAATGAGAAAAACAGGTTCATAAAGACACTCCAAGACACTTACGGCAAGGTTGACATGTTAAGAACAGCTTTTCGGAATTACTTCAAAGCCGCAGAATCCCGATTCCCGGACAATAGTCTCGTACACCCGGAATATAGGGATGAATTCATTGCGTCTCAGAAGTCCGAAGAATATTTCTACGGGTTTTCCGATTCCATCATTATTGCTGTCCCTCTTATGGGCAACGACGAAAACTATAGTGCCATGAACGGCATCTTTTCTGCGCTAGTGGCCACCGGTGGCATCAGCCTGATCGCGCTTGCCGCAAAAGTCGCACTGCGCGGCGGACTGGATGTGGGAGTTGCAGCCCAGATTGAAGGCAAAGAAATCTATGGCCCAGCGCTGGAACGGGCCTACTATCTGGAAAGCAATCTGGCGGAGTATCCACGCTTTCTCATTGGAAAAGAGCTCTTCACATACATACATTGGGTTGAAATTCAACAGCCCAGGACCCGTCTGGGAGAAGTGGCGAAGAACTTGGCCAAGTTCTGTAGGGAAATGATAGTTCAAGACACGGCCGGGAGGCCCATGCTCGACTTCTTGGGTTGAGCGGGCGAGAGAAGCCGCGGACAACTCCATTGACAAAAGGCAGACATTAGCCTATATTAATGGCATGAAATACGTAAACTGGAGTTTAGAGAAAAACAAAATATTGAAGGCCAAGCGCGGTATTTCATTTGAGCAAATTGCTTTTTTAATCGAGTCAGGCCATATACTCGGGATTGAAGAAAACCCAAGACGGCCTAATCAAAAAATCTATATTCTGGAAATCGAGGGTTACGCCGTTATTGTACCTTATGTGGAAGAAGGTAATGAGATCTTTCTTAAAACGGCTTTCCCCAGTCGGAAATATTCAGAGCGCTATGGCCTGAAGGGAAAATTATGAAAACGAAATCATTTGATCCGATTGATAAAGAAGAAAAAAAGTTGATGGAATCAATCGCAAAGGACGAGTGGAAGCCTGTTAAAAATATCAAACAGGAAAAAGAGAAGGCAATAGTCGCGGCTCGAAATACTCTTAAAAAAGATAAACGAATCAATCTCCGTCTAAGCCAAAAGGACTATTATCAAATCCAGATAAAAGCTATTGAAGAGGGTATTCCTTATCAAACCTTTATCTCAAGTATTATTCATAAATATTTGAACGGTTCCCTGAGTCCGAAAGCATAATGGGTACGGGTATGAAATTATGCGTTTCTGTTGATAAAAACTTTATTTTTTACCAATCTCTCCCAAGATTTTTTTGACGAGATTACCGTCGGCCAGTTTCCCGAAATGCTTCATCACGGTTCCCATAGCCTGCATCGAATTTTTATACTGTGAAAAATCTATGTTCGCCTTTATCCACGCTTCGATATCAGACCCTCTCCGCCATTTTGGGAAGATAAAATCCCGGGAATTATCCGCACCTTTAAAAAAATCCCTTGATTTGCCTGTGAATCTCATCTAAAGTGATCGTGATCACTTAAATATCATGATCATCAAAAAGAGGTTTCATGAACAATAAAAGTAAGTTAGAAAAAAAAGCGTCTAAGCACAGAGAAAAGCAGAAAACTGAAACCAGAGATCTGATTTTACTATCGGCCGGCAATCTCTTCGAAAAACTGGGCTTTGCCGGAACGACGATGAGGGCGGTCGCCGGGGAAGCGGAAATGGGATACGGAACTATATTCAAACATTTTACAAACAAGTCTGATCTTCTGGCCGCCTGCCTTTATGAAGGAATCGAAAAGGCCCTGACGGATGCCTTTAATACACTTCCGGATGACACCTCTTTTGAAAATCAATTTCTCCATATTGCCGGGAAGCTGATCCGGCATTATGCCGAACGCCCCAGCCTGTCAAAAACCTATATTGAAAATATTCTTATAGTTGACGGGACCTGGAAAAAAATCATGGATTCTCAAATAGAACAATTCTTATTCAAGCTGGAAGAAATGATACAAACTGCAAAAAATAATAGTGAAATCAGAAAAGAAGTAGATAACGGTCTTCTCTCCCTGTCTCTTTTTTCAAGCTATTTGTCCGTGTTGTCATTCTCTTTAAGGGCTGAGGTTTTTGATCCGGACGAGACCATCAGGAAGCTTGGGCTCATGATCAACCTGAACCTCAACGGGGTCCTGGTTAAACAGACATAGGCGGGATGGATAATCATTTGACGGTCCTTCAACCCTCAAACAATCCATTTAGGAGGTTTTTTGCCTTCTCAATATTTTATAGAATGGAATTCCGAATTTTGTACCGGTTGCCGACTCTGTGAACTGGCATGTTCATCGCGGTTCAGTGGAGGCATGTCGCCTTCAAAATCCGCTATCCGCTGGGAAAATGAGTCCATCCATGTGTGCCGCCAGTGTTTTGACCCTGCATGCAAAAAGGCATGTAGCTTTGACGCCATCGGAATGGATATTGATCAGCAAAAATGCACCGGGTGCGGATTATGCGTTTCAGCCTGCCCCCATGAATCGATTTTTCAATCCGAGAGGAAAATGTCTCCACACAAATGTGACCTGTGCAACGGACATCCTGAATGCGTAAGCTTTTGTCCAGGTGGTGCCTTAACTCTTGCCAGGAAGGGAAGGTGGGCAGCTTTTTTCAGACGCTTGAAATCCGGAAACCGGCATTTAAAAAACGAAATCAACTTGACCTTGAAAACAAAACTGAACAACGGCTTGATGCTGATGGCACGGGAAAGGATCATCCGTCTTCGGGAAGGAAAGAAAGACAGCCTTCTAAACCGGATTATCCTTTCCCCCATGGTGAAACCTTTAAAAAAGAATTTTTTTTCCGGAAAGGAAAGCGATTGATGGCCGGATATGCAGGAAAAATAATGGCTGTGGATTTGACTAACAAGACCATTATCTATAAACCGTTTGAAGAAGAATTAATCTCAACATATATTGGCGGCCGGGGAATCAATTCCAAATTGGTCTATGACGGATTAAAAGATAAGACAGATCCCCTGGGTCCTGATAACATTATTGTTTTCGGCGCAGGCCCTCTGGTTGGAACCATTGCCCCAGCCGCCGGAAGATATACTGTTTCATCTAAATCACCGCTGACCGGGCTTTTTGCCGATTCCAATTCCGGAGGGCATTTCGGGCCTGAGCTAAAATTTACCGGTATTGACCATCTCATCATCACAGGCAAATCCGATACACCGGTATATCTTTATATTCAAAACGATAAAGCCGAGCTGAAGCCTGCATCCTTTCTTTGGGGCCGGGATACCTGGGAAACGGAAGATCTGATCCGTCATCAACTGGGGGATGGCCGCATTCAGGTAGCCTCCATCGGTCAGGCAGGCGAAAACCGGGTCAGAATGGCGTGTATTATAAACAATAAAAGCAGGGCTGCCGGGAGGGCCGGGTTGGGGGCCGTCATGGGGTCAAAAAACCTGAAGGCGGTTGCTGTCCGAGGGTCAGGGATGGTCAATGTCGCCCATATGGACCGCTTGAAAATCCTGACAAAAGAGTTTTCGAAAAAAATTAAAAAAGAATTTTCTTATACCATGATGTCGGAGTACGGGACGCAGAATTTCACAATGGGAACCAATGTCCTTGGCGCCCTGGTCATTCGAAACTGGGCGGAATCCGCAGATTATAATCATTTCGATAAGGTCAATCCCATGGCCATCAGAAAGAAACATTATGTAAAGCGGAAAGGGTGTTTCTCCTGTCCTATCGCCTGCGGGCATATCTGTGAAGTAAAAGAGGGGGAATTCGCCGGGGAAAAAGGGGGAGGACTCGAACACGGGGTGACTACCCCGTTCGGGGTCGGATGCGGCATTTCAGATACCAATTCTTATATCCGGTTCAACAATGACTGTAACCGATACGGCATTGACGCCCTGGAATTCGGGCTGATGATGGGAAGCATCATTGACTGGATGAATCATGGGTTAATCAACAAGTCTGATACAAACGGGATCGAACTGGGCTGGGGAGATTACAACGGGGCACTGAAGCTTCTGGAGGCCACCGTTAACCGGCAGGGCTTCGGTGATATCCTGGCCAAGGGGAGCATAAAGGCTGCTGAAATGGTAGGTGGGAATGCCTTATCCTATCTGAATCATATAAAAGGGATGAACTGGGGGGCTGATGATGTCCGGCCTTTCAAGGGATATCTCTTATCCCTGGCAACTTCAACACGGGGCGCAGATCATCTTAGGGGCATGCCTACGGAGGAAATTTTTTATTCGGTGATTGATCCCCTCAAAGCCACGTCCTATGACAAAGCCGCCCTGGTCATTCACTATCAGCGGATCAACACCCTGGCCGATGCAACCGGATTATGTAAATTTGCCACAAAATCTTTCCTGCAGGCCATCGGTATGGAGGATATGTTGGAATTTTATAATGTGGTTACCGGAAAACATATTGATATCACTGAATTTATTCGGGCTGCAGACCGGATTTATAATCTTGAAAGACACATGCATGCTCAAGAGGGCATTACCCGGGAGAACGATCTGCCGATTGGCAAATGGGCCAACGAACCGATCCAAAACGGACCATTTAAGGGAGAACGGATCGATCTTGAAAGTTTTAATAAACTACTTGATGAATATTACCAATTGCGAGGCTGGAACACAGAAACAGGCACCCCTGATCCCCAATCGATACTTTAGCCCATGTTTTGGGGGCGCTAACGGGACGTTCATAAAAATATAAATTAACAATATTTTAGAATGAATTTAAGCTCTTGTTGGTAACCATCCGCGTAAGTTTGTCACGCTATACCTCGAAGGATGGCCTTCGCATGCTTTTGCGAAAGCTCAGATCTAACCCAATTTTTTCCCCTGAAAACTTTCTGTCGAAATACTCTTTTATATATTAAGCGTCATCCATTACGCATGAGAATTTTGATGGGACTTTTGAAATGCGGGATTAAAAGACTATAAAGCACCTGATTTGTCAATGGTTTTTGAGGGTCAGAGGGACAAAGGGACAAAGGTTCATCCTGTTAAATTGGGTTTCCCGCGGGAAATTTAACAGGGCAGGCAGAGGCACAAAGTTATAAAAGGCGCAAGGGTGTCGTGGGTTCGGGTCTTTTAGCGGATTTCTTATGAGTCCATCAGAAAGATCCGGCAGGTTGCATTACGCGTATAACAATCGCCGCTGCAACAGCGACTGCATGTCGCGCCGGCCATCGGCAATCAGGAGAATATATACTTTCTTATCCATGACCCGGTAAATGATACGGTAAGGTTTAAAGAAAATCTCGCGGTATTCACGAAGCCCAAGCGCAAGCAGTTCTTTAGGATTTGCGCCCCACCCGGGAGATACGGACAGCTTGGAGAAGGCCAAGCCGCGAAAAAAACGGGCTATCGCGGAGGCCGAAGCAAAGATCAAAGAATTGACGCATGAATCAAGAGATCTGGCCTCCAAGGCTAAGGAAATTGAAGATGCTGTCTATGATCTTAAGACCGTCAATCCAAACACGAAGCCGAAAGTGGACACACGAACACCAGAAGATCTGATGAACATCATTGAGGCAAAGGTGCTCGAAGTTGCCGAAGCTTTGGCCTTACTGCGGCGGTGGGTAGCAGGAAGATGAGAGAAATGATGATGCATAACCATTAGTTCCCCCGCCCGGACAGGTAAAGGGGCGGGATTTGAAGAGACTTATAGGGCATGAATGTCTTATCTGTAATGGACTAAATGATTTGATATTATGTGGAATTTAATAAGCAGGAAATTTTTTTGCGGCTGAAAAAAATGCAAAAAAAGACAACTTTAAAACGGCTACAAACTATTTAGTGTCCATCCGGAAACCAAGCTCGGACACAGTTAAGTTTCCAATTCGGAAATAGGCAATTTTGGGCAAGCTCAAGGAAATCAAGGGATTGAGCTTAAGACATACGCGTAGTATGTCGCACATGAAATCCCGCGGATTGACACAGAGATCGCTCAAAAGAGCCATTTCCGGATGGAAACTATTTAATGACAACTACCGATAAAGTCTGCAGATGTCCAATTTAAGAGATGACGATCAAGTAGAACAAAGCGTCTGTTTATTAAGAATACAAAGCATGCTAACCGATATTGAATTTCTTTCAACTTAGAATTTGTCGCTGTCTTAATATCTTCTTTCTGGTCTTTTTTGCTAATAGTATCACTTTATGCCGGTTCATTTTTTTTGAAGGAGGTATCTTAGCCAGATTTCGCCGGTTCCGGTTTTGGAAGTATTCCGGGAGAAATCGAGAAGCCGTAATTTTAGCGAAGCAAAGATGGTTTCCAGGTCTTTATTCTGAAAAAAATAAAAAACCCGGCCGTCAGCGCCCTCAGCAACGCCGGTTCCTTCCTTTACTGTGATGAGAATAAGCCCGTTATCATCAAGCGCCGCTGTAACATTCCGTAAAACGACCATAAAATCAGCGTGAGGTATATGAGCCAAGGCTCCGATAAGTATAACCGCATCAGCCCGGATCGAAGAAAAATCGTATGATGTGAAATCCTCTTCAAAAACCTCGCATCCGGCGCTCTTTCTCGCCAGTTCGGCAAGTTCATGGGATCTCTCAAAACCCATTACCTGAAAACCGCGGTTTTTCAACCATAAGAGATCCCGGCCGGAACCGCAGCCGACATCCAGAATAAATGCTCCCGGCGCCAGTTGCTCCGTCAAAGGGGATAAAAATAAGGAAGGATCTATATTGAAAGTCCGGTCAAAGTACTCCCTGTGGTTTTTGCTGTAAAAATCCTGCATCTCCTGAATGGTCTCCATTGATGTTAAATAATTTCTTGATATTTCAGGATATTGTGCCTATTGCATTTTAACCGGATTTTGTCAAGCTTCGCTTTTTTCTGAACAACAAGGGTTATCTCTTCATAGCGGTTGCTGTACCGGAGCAATTCCGCAGTTGCACTTTTTCCGCAGCCAGGCCGATACCACATCTTCATGCTGGCGAGCATATTTCTGGTTCATTAGAAGATCCATATCGAACCATTCAAACGATGCATACCAAGGGGGAAGACCTGTTTCATAATCTTCACCGAGGATCAGATCGTATAAAAAAAGGACATCATAATGCATTTCGCCGGGGGCAATGGAGATTTCATAGAAAAAAGTCTGCACAAGGGGTTCCGAATAAGCGAGTCCTTCCGGAAGCATCAGAATTTCTTCTCCGATTCTCCGGGCTGCATCCATGGGATATTCACCGAATTTCAGGTGGCTGGCCGGCAGGGTAAAGCCATGCTGGTTGTTCTTTACACGTTTTTCATCCATCCCTGCTATCTTTTCCCAGGCCGGGTGCTCTCTGTATTTTCCGAGAAGTACTTTTCTTCCCCTGATGACAAAAAGAAAAGCGCACAGACACATCCCGCCTGCAGGCACACTGGTAAATCCTTTGGGAGGAGCAAACGGCGCCAGCCATAAAAATTTGTCATTCCGGCCGTTTTTTTCCGGGTTCATATCCATTACTCCCTTCTGCTATTACATATTATTTTTATTCCTTGACGGCAACGAGTGATAAAATCTCACATAACCTTCATGTTTGTCAATTATGACGTACTCGTGAATATATAGTAAATGTCATAGATATATTATGTTTGGCAGTTCCAATCGGAACATTATTCCGACAATCACTTTAATGACTCCAAGGATCAGGTGCGCCGGTGAAAGGGAAGCCCGCCGGAAATTCGGCAGAAATATCTTGAATGTTGCAAGATGATGCTGAGAATACCTGATAAAATCATTAAATAACAAACTCTTGAAGTTGCGAATCATAGATCCTTTTCCCCCGGCCTGATGCGGGAACAACCATATTTTAAAATATTTTAATAATTTATCTTGACATTGCCGCATGCGCCGTGTAGGGTGCGCCAAATCAGTAAAGATCTGCAAAGTATTGCAGATCGGTTTCGAACAGAAGGCTTGTTCCATGTTGTCAAAGTGACGACCTGAAGTCTGGGACCTTGATTCAATTTTTTGAAAGGAGGGAAACACTATGGCAAATGGAACTGTAAAATGGTTCAATGACAGCAAGGGATTCGGCTTCATTGAGCAGGAAGACGGCAAAGATGTGTTCGTTCATCATTCAGCTATTAATTCAACAGGTTTTAAATCGCTTTCTGAAGGCGATCGCGTTACATTCGATATAGCAAACGGCCCCAAAGGCCCGGCTGCAGCAAATGTGACAAAGCTGTAATTAGCTGATAACGGATAAATAAAAAGGCATTCGTGCAATAAGCGCGGATGCCTTTTTTATTTGAAGCTGCTGCAATTTAATTGCCGGATGGACATTATTATTTTCTTGTAATATTGCTCAATGGTATGTATTAATTACTTAAATTTCTTTACAGACCAGCCTTATACGATATTAAATACCGAAAAACTATTCCCTTTTTATACAATTTCATGCGGAGATCCGGATATGATCTCAAGATCGCAAAAGACAATTATTGCAATTATTTTAGTGGCTTCGGCAGGAGGCCTTTTTATCATGTTCGGGCCTCCCAAGCTGATGGCAAAAACCGAGACCCCCGATTTTTGCGCCTCCTGCCATGTCATGGAGTCGCAGTTTGAAGCATGGTTTCATACAGGCGCCCACCGGAGCATCAGATGTATTGACTGCCACCTCCCCCAAGAAAATATCGGCGCATATTATACCTGGAAGTCAATCGACGGAATGAAGGACGTGTTTATCTTTTATTCCGGCAGGGTACCGGAAACGATAAGACTTTCCGCACACGGAGAAAGGACGGTCCGGTCCAACTGCACGAGGTGCCATGAAACAATTGTAGATAAAATTGACCGGACGCGCAATTGCTGGGAATGCCACCGCCGGCTTCAGCATAGCCTTGCAGGCACCCGGCTGACCAAACAATAAAGTGGATTAAGGATCCAAAATAAGGAGGAACATATGTTTTCCCCTGATAATCAAAAAAGAATCGGCGTCTTCATTCTAATCACCGTCCTGATTGCACTGTTGGGTTGTCAGCCATCCAAACCTGAACAAAGGCAGACAGTCGTGATTCCGGACGGTGAAATCAGTCCCGAACTTTGGGGAAAAGCCTATAACGAAGAATACGAGCTTTGGAAAAAAACGGAATCTCCTGTCAGCGCAAGGCTGAGCAAATATAAAACTGGAATGGACGGCAGCGCAATTTCAGTGGACAAACTCTCAGAGTTTCCTTACATGGCCCTGCTGTTCAACGGCTGGGGATTTGGAGTGGAATACAATGAACCGAGGGGACACGCTTACATGGTGCGCGATCAGCTCGAAATAGATTCCTCCCGTCTAAAAGCCGGCGGAGTCTGCCTCAGCTGTAAAACCCCTTACGCCCCGGGCTTGCGCAAAGAGATGGGCCCCGATTATTACAGTAAGCCTTTCAAGGAAGTATTGAATAAAATCCCTGAAAAAGACAGGAATCTCGGCGTAGCCTGCATAGACTGCCACAGCAACAAGGATATGACCCTCCGGATTTCACGGGAATTTACACTGACAAAAGCTCTCGAAGGAATGGGAACAGAGGTCAGTAGATTCACCCGCCAGGAGCTTCGTTCGGTAGTGTGCGCCCAGTGCCATGTAACATATAATATTAATAAGGATGCGGAGGGAAAGTCAGTAGGGTTATTATTTCCATGGGAAAACAGCAAATGGGGAGCAATTACCGTTGAGAATATAATTAAAAAAATCCGCAGCGATGAGACGTTAAAAGAATGGAAACAAACGGTTACAGGATTCAAACTGGGCTACATCCGCCATCCCGAATTTGAATTTTTCACCAATAACAGCTCTCATTTCACGGCAGGAGCCTCCTGTGCGGACTGCCATATGCCCTATACCAGAGCCGGGGTATATAAAATTTCAGATCACCGTGTGATGAGCCCGATCCAGAACGAACTGCGGGCCTGCCAGCAATGCCATGCCACAAAACCAGAATGGTTGAAGGAGCGCGTGTTTGCAATCCAGGACCGGACGGTTTCCCTGATGATCCGCAGCGGATATGCCACAGCCACGGTTGCAAAGCTTTTTGAAATCACGCACAAGGCGAAAGCCGAAGGCAAACCGATCGATCAGGAGCTTTACAACAAGGCAAAAGATTATTATGAAGAGGCATTTTACCGGGGCCTTTTCATGGGAGCTGAAAACTCGGTAGGCTTTCATAATCCTGCCGAAGGCATGCGCATCCTGGGAGATGCCATTGCCTTTGCAGTAAAAGCTGAAGCATTCCTTAGACAGCTTCTTACTAAAGCGGGTGTCGATGTTCCGGTCAAGGTGGATCTTGAGCTCATGAAATATCTCGATCAGAGGGGTGAAAAGAAAATCCGTTTCAATCCTTCTCTCGAATTCAAGGATCCGATGGGACTCCAGGACCGCTTCTGAACAGAGCCTGAAAGCTTTGCATAATATTGGACAACAGGAGCAGACAGGGATACGCTTACGAAAGTCGATGTTCGATGTTCGACGTTCGATATAAAGCCTCATACTCAAGCGCTTCGTCCCAGCGCCCCCTCTTCCTGCAGCCCTCTGTATAAAGAAGGCATTTTTCAGTCATGACTTTTACCGCGAGCTTCCGCTGAACTTCCGTCAGCAGGTCGCCTTCGAGGAGTTTTTTTATTGAACGTATCCTGTACTTGTCGAGGGAATGCATCATTGAAAGCTGGTCCCTATGCCCGCCTCTTTTTACTATGAGAGGGGTCGCAATAAGATGTATCGGGTGCCGGCAGTTTATCCTGAGCCACATGTCATAATCTTCACAAGCCGGAAGCGTTTCATCAAAAAGGCCGCACATATCGAACAAGTCTCTTCTGATCATGACTGCGGAAGGGCTTACCATGCAAAGTTCAAGAGATTTATCAAAAAAGAATCCTGATACTTTTTTATGCCTTTTCCCCGGATTAACCCTTTTCCCGTTTCTTACCCAGATCTCTTCCGTCTGACATATAAGGGCATTCGGGGTTTTCCTGAAAAATTCACACTGCGTTTCAAGTTTTCCGGGAAGCCATAGATCATCAGAATCAAGAAAAGCTATGTAAGTTCCGGATGATGAAATGATACCTTCGTTTCTTGCGGCGCTCACTCCCCTGTTTTCCTGCTTTATGACTTTAATCCTGTCCCGGCAGGAAGATAGAACATCCTGCGTGTTGTCGGTTGAACCGTCATCCACGACTATAATCTCAAAAGCCTTGAAATCCTGACCAAGGACGGAATCTATAGCCTCCCGTATTATCCAACCCCTGTTATGCGTCGGTATTACAACACTTACCATAAACCCGGCCTTTTTTATTACCATTCATCAGATTCTGTTTCCTGTCAGCTGTTAAACTACGCTACAATGCCGGAACATAAAATGCAATAACTATCCGTATAAAAAGCACTTTTTATGAGAACATCGAAAAAGGTTGTCACGCTCGCATTGTTTTGATACAAGTAATATAGTTAAATTGTGGCTATATTACAGAACAAAATATGACTTAAAAAATCATAAAAGTGAGGAATAATGGATCAGCAAAGAGAAAAAATTGATTTTGACGTGCTTTTTGTGGGCGGCGGCCCGGCATGTCTGTCCGGCGCAATCAAGCTCATGCAGCTTGCCAAAAAGGATAACATTTCAATCGAGGTGGCTCTGATTGAAAAAGGCGCTGAAATAGGATCCCATGCATTAAGCGGAGCTGTTTTAAATCCTATAGCTTTACAGGAGCTGATTCCCGATTTTATTGAAAAGGGATGCCCTGTTGAAAAGGTTGTAAAGGGAGATGAATTCGTATTTCTCGCAAAAACCGGATACTTTAAAGTTCCATTTACGCCCCGCCAGATGCACAATAAGGGTTTTTATATCATAAGCCTTTCAAAATTCACGAAATGGCTCGGAGAGATCGCCCTTGAGCTCGGAATAAACATATTTCCCGGTTTTGCGGGAAAAGAAGTCCTGTATGACGATAACGGAAAAACAGTCACAGGAATAAGAACCGGGGACAAGGGGCTCGGAAAGGACGGCGCCCCCAAGGGCAATTTCGAGCCCGGGATAGACCTCATGGCAAAAGTCACCGTCTTCGGAGAAGGAGCAAGGGGAAGCCTGATGCAGGATCTGGCAAAAAAGCTCGATATTTATTCAGGTAAAATGCCGCAGGTTTATGAAACCGGAATAAAGGAAGTAATCCAGCTTCCCGAAAACAACTATTTTTCCTCAAGCGATGCCAACGACATCCATACGCTCGGCTATCCGCTCGGTTTTGATACTCCCGGTGGCGGTTTTATATACGAGATGAAAGATAACAAGGTGACCGTGGGTTTTCTCGCGGGACTCTCTTATGATGATCCGATGTTCGATTTGTATGATGAATTCATAAAATTCAAAAGCCACCCCTTCGTAGCACAGATCATAAAAGACGGGAAAGTACTGCAGCAGGGAGCGCGCACGGTTTCCACGGGCGGATACTATACTATGCCCAAGCTCTTCGTAAACGGCGCCCTGTTCACCGGAGGCGCAGCCGCATTCCAGAACACTCCTGCGCTGAAAGGAATCCATGTTTCCATGAAATCGGGCATGCTTGCGGCGGAAGCGGTTATCAAAGCCTTTGAGGAAAACAGCTTCAATGCGGAAACACTGAGTTATTTTCAAACCCTGTTTGATAAAAGCCCTATCAAGGAGGAGATGCTCGAAGGAAGAAATTTCGCCCAGGCCCTTGGAAGGAAAGGCCTCATCAAATTTGTGCATCTCGGAGCCCAGTATTTTACAAAGGGACGCGGCATTATTGACGGGATGAACACGGAAGAGGACTGCACCACGCTGAAACCTCTGAAAGCAGGCGGTGAAACGGCAACGACTGAAACAAAGAAAATAACCTTTGACGGAACTCTTTATGTGGACAAGCTGACCGGGGTTTATCTCTCCAAAACCATGCACAGGGAAGACCAGCCATGTCATTTAATAGTCCGCGATACGGATATATGCGTAAATGAATGCTATGAAAAATTCAAATCCCCATGCACGAGGTTCTGTCCCGGCGATGTATACGCAATAGAGACCGATGAAAAGACGGGTAAGCGGAAGCTTAAACTCAATTTTTCGAATTGTCTTCACTGCAAAACATGCGATATCAAAGACCCTTACAGGAATATTAAATGGACATGCCCTGAAGGCGGAGAGGGACCCGGATATACGATGGTATGAGACGAAGGCCGGTCTATAGAGATGGGCCGGCATCTTACGGGGTGTATTTCGGGTTATTGGAAAATCAGGCTCTCAATCTCTTCTGAATAACTCTTAAGTTCTGACAGGCTTTCTTTTCACTTGAATCCCTGAACCCTTGGCCCCTTGAACCCTTATAACTTACAGCCTGCCTCTTCGCACCATTGATATGAGAAGCCAGAGGCCCATGATGGCCGCGGCTATAAAACCTATTATTCCAAGCAGCGAGACCCCGTAAAAAAGCGGAGGAATCGAGGACGCGAGGATAAGCGCGGACCCAATAATAAGGGCTGCAATTATAATTGAAAAAGAGATTCTGTTGCTGACACTGTCGAGGGTTGAAAGCATCGTATCGAGGCCATGATGTTCCAGCTTGATTCCAAGCTTATGATTCTTCATGAGCCTCGTGATTTCAAGCATATCTTTCGGGAACTGCCTGATGAATTGAAGCGATTCGGCGGCAATCCCCATGACTTCTCCGGTCATCCTCTGCGGAGTAAACATGTCGAGCTTTATCCGTTTTACAAACGGAGCCACATGTTCGATCATGTCAAATTCCGGATCAAGGAAAACCGCAACGCTTTCAACCGTGCTCAGAGCTTTCATCATCAGAAAAATATTGGGGGGAATTCTTAAATGATGCCGGGAAGTTGCTTCAAGAAGATGCTGCAGGAGCTTTCCGATTTTAATATCCTTCAGCGGTTTATAAAGATGCTCTCCCATGAAATCGGCCACATCTCTTTCAAGAAGACGAACATCAGGCTGGTCATCCCAGCTGGTAATTTTCAAGAGGATCTGGGTAGCCTTTGTCTCGCTCCGGATAACAACACTTTCTATAAGTTCAACAAAATCCTCACGTGTCTGACGGTCGACAAAACCGGTCATTCCAAAATCGAGAAGACATACAACGTTTCCGGGAAGGACAAAAATATTCCCGGGATGAGGATCCGCATGGAAAAAACCGTGATCGAAAATCTGCTTAAGATAGATATCGGCTCCGCGGGAGATTATAATCTTCCTGTTTAAGCCCGCCTCGTCAATGCGATTTATTTCGGAAACCTTTATCCCTTCGATATACTCCATGGTGAGAACGTGCGGTGTAGTGAACTCACGAAAGACTTTTGGAACATATATTGTGGAATCATTCAGGAACTGACGCCCGATCCGCTCCATGTTCGATGCTTCGATAGTGTAATCGATCTCCTTCTCGAGCGTTCGTGCAAATTCTTCCACTATTTTTACCGGGCGGTGGAGGGATATCTCTTCTACGTGGCGCTCCATAAGCATTGCAAGATGAAGCATTATTTCAAGATCGACTTCTATCGTTTTTCTTATGCCGGGGCGCTGAATCTTTATGGCGACTTCTTCACCGTCTTTCAGCCTTGCCCTGTGAACCTGGCCTATGGAAGCGGAAGCAACCGGCACTTCATCCAGGAACACGAATATCTCTTCGGATAAAATACCGAGCTCCGACTCTATGATCTTTTTTGCTTCGCTGAAGGGAAAAGGAGGAACTTCATCCTGAAGTTTTGAAAGTTCCTGGGTAAGATCGACTGGTATCAGATCCGGCCGGGTGGAAAGAACCTGGCCCAGCTTGATGTAGGTCGGACCAAGCTCTTCAAAGGCCATTCTCATCCTTTCCGCCCTTGTCAGTTTTTCAACCCGTTCGCGCCTTTTTCTTGAAATCATCTGAAGACCGATTTCGATATATTGTTCTATCTTCAGAAGCTCAATTATATCGCCGAACCCGTACCTGAAAAGAACCGCGAGTATCTGCCGGTAGCGGTTTAGATGGCGGTATGTCCGCCCGATAATGCCTATTTTTCTTATGCTGAGCATCTTCAGGCCCCGGGTTTATTTTCAGAACCTGTCCCCTGGATCTTTTTTTTAAGTTCGCTTATCTCCTTTTTGAGAGCCCTGATATCATCGCTGGTGGCGATATTCCCTTTCTTCATGAGATCTTTGACCATTTTTTCGGCTCTCTCCTCCAGCTTCCCCTGCGCCTCGTCATACTTCTTCCGGACATCGTCTAAAAACTTCTTTCCTTCCTTCTCTGACATCCTGCTTTTTTTGGCCATATCCTTCGCCATTTTTTCCACTTCATCCCAGGTTTTAACGGCAAAACCGACTCCGGTCAGCATTGCTTTTTTTACCAGATCGAGCATATTTGCCTCCTTTGGTGAATCCGGTTTATTCACTTGAACCCCCAACCCCTTGAACCCTTGAACCGAAAAGCGAGCGCTAACCCCGCTGCTTGCGGCGGGGTTAGCGAGCAGATTAAAAACAGATGATATTCCTTACGGTGAAGATTCCCCGACCGCTCCGCGGTGGGAGCTTCAATACTGCATGATCATCAACTAATTTGGGGATGATCCGTAAATTCAGATCATTTGAATTTTCCGAGCAGTGCGCTCGCAATGGTATTCTTCTGGATCTCTTTCGTCCCTTCATAAATCTCGGTTATTTTCGCGTCACGATAGAACCTTTCAACCTCATATTCGGTCATGTATCCGTAACCGCCCAGAAGCTGAATAGCTTCGTCGGCCACCTCAACTGCGGCTCTTGCCGCATACATCTTGGCCATTGAGGTCAGCTTGGGATCTATACGTCCCTGATCGTAGTTCCAGGCGGCTTTATATGTTATGAGCCTGGCCAGCTCTATTTTAGTTGCCATATCGGCGAGCTTGTGCTGGGTTACCTGGAACTGTGCTATTTTTTTCCCGAATTGTTCCCTCTGTTTTACGTATGCTATTGCCCTGTCAAATGCTCCCTGCGCTATTCCAAGAGCCTGGGCAGCTATAAGAATCCTGCTTTCATCGAAAAATTCAAGCACCTGGTAGAAGCCTTTTCCTTCCTCCCCGATAAGATTTGATGCCGGAACACGCACATCCTTGAAGACGACCTCGGACGTCGCCATCATCCGGATGCCCATTTTATGCCCTACATCGGAAGTCGAAACCCCCTTCCTGTCTGCCTCAACCAATATCATGCTTATCCCGCGGTGAGTCGGTTTTATATTCTGATCCGTCTGACAGAGAACCGTAAAAAAACCGGCAATAGCTCCGTTTGTAATAAAGGTCTTGCCGCCGTTGATAACCCACTCATCGCCCTCCTTTACGGCGGTCGTATTCATGAATGTTATATCCGAACCGTGATCTGGCTCAGTAAAAGCCCCTGCTGAAAGTACTTTTCCTTCCGCCACCTGCGGAAGAAATTTTTCCTTAAGAGCTTCGCTCCCGAAACGTAAAATGCATTCGGACGCAAAACTCGAAAGAACCACGCAGCTCCCTATTGTTGAATCCTTGCTGCAAAGCTCTTCGGCAACAAGTATATTCTCCATAACTCCAAGGCCCTGCCCCGAATATTTTTCAGGATAATGAATGCCGATAAAGCCGAGATCGGCCGCTTTTTTCCAGATATCCCTGGGGAATTCATGTTTTTTATCAAGTTCGAGAGCAAGCTCTTTATCAAATTCACCTTTTGCAAAATCCCTGGCCGCTTTCTGAATCTCTTTTTGTGACTTGTTCAATTCAAAATCCATCTTATGGCACCCCCTGAAAAATGTTTTTTCCGTTTAAAGATTCCGTTCCTTTTGATATCATTACCTTTTAATAATACAAACAGATAGCTGTTTTTTTAGCACACGGGTATCTCTTTTGCAAGGAGTTTAAGAAGTCTCCGCCTGTACAATATTTATAGTCAATTCGAGGGCGTTCCTGAAGGCTTAAGACAAATATTCTGCGGTTCCCATACGCACTCATACCCGAACAAGCAGGCAGTTTCAATCGGAGCATTATTCCGGAATCACTATAATCCCTGTAAAAAGTAGGTTTCTGACTCTTTACGGAGGCATCAGAATCCGATAAATTGGCATACTTATCAAAAGTTGCTTGACTGTTTGTTTCATCTATCCTAATTGTCAAAAATTGTTATTCGACTATCAGATAAAGTTGTGCAACCTTTCCAAAACAGATTAAAGGAATTTGATATATGCCTTTTTCCATAGCCCTCGCCGGAAAAGGAGGCACAGGAAAAACGACAATATCCGGCCTTCTCGTAAAGTACCTTACTGCCAGAGGGAAAACACCTATTCTAGCCGTTGATGCCGACTCAAATGCCAATTTTAATGAAGTCCTTGGCCTTGAAGTAACCGATACACTCGGAAATGCAAGAGAAGAAATGAAAAAAGGGGTTGTCCCCGGCAGCATGACAAAAGATGTTTTCATGTCAATGAAACTCGAACAGGCTGTTGTAGAAGCGCCAGGGTATGATCTTGTCGTAATGGGGCAGCCTGAAGGAACGGGTTGTTATTGCGCGGCAAATACGCTGTTAACCGGTTTTCTTGAACGGCTTATAGACAATTATCCCTACATGGTAATAGATAACGAAGCCGGAATGGAGCATATCAGCCGCCTTACCACCAAAAATGTCGATATACTTCTAATAGTTTCAGATACTTCAAGACGTGGATTGCAGGCTGCAATAAGGATAAACTCGCTCGCTAAAAAACTTAATATCGGCGTCGGCAAAAGCCATATTATTATAAACCGCTGCAAGGAAGACCCGAACGATGATATTCTCAGCATGATTAAAGAAGCAGGGCTGAACCTTGCCGGAACTATACCCGAAGACAACACCCTTTACGAATATGATTTGAACGGCCGTCCGACTATAGAGATGCCTTCTGATAACATAGTTGTCAAGGCTGCTTTTGATATATTTGACAGGATCGTCCAATAGCCGCAATGGGGACATAATAACATATGAATAAAACAGGATTTTTATACGACGAGTTGTTTCTGCTTCACGATACAGGCTCATATCATCCTGAAACGGCCGACAGGCTTATTGCAATTTACAAAGGAATTGATGAAGGAGGTCTCATCCCAAAGCTTACTTTACTTAAAGGAAAGCGGGTCGAGATGAAATGGATCGAAAAAGTCCATGATAATAAATATATACGCAGGTTTGAAGAACTGTGCCTTGCCGGAAACCGGATGTTTGATTACCCGGACAACCAGATGTGCATATATACCTATGAAACAGCTCTTCAGGCTGTCGGAGGAATATTAAACGCAGCAGACCTTGTCATGAATGGCGATCTCAACAATGTCTTTTGCGCTGTAAGACCTCCGGGACATCATGCCGAAAAAAACAAGGCTATGGGTTTCTGTTATATTAACAATGTGGCGGTCACGGCAAAATATATACTTGAAAAATGGAATATTAAAAAGGTTATGGTAGTTGATTTTGACGTTCACCACGGAAACGGCACCCAGCATCTGTTTGAGCAAGACCCGGCTGTATTTTACTATTCAATCCACGAACATCCGTCTTTTGCTTATCCCGGCACAGGCCGTGAATTTGAATATGGAACAGGAGAAGGATACGGCTTTACAAAAAATTCTCCTGCCCTCCCGGGGTGGGGGGATGAGGAATACAAAAGGCTTATTGAAAACGACCTCCTGCCCGCTTTTGAAAGGTTCGAACCTGAAGTAATAATAGTATCGGCCGGATTCGACGCCCATGTTGACGACGAAATGTCTGATATAAAACTGACAACCGAAGGATTTTCCTGGGTAATGAGAAAGATATACGATATGGCGGCAAAATATTCAGGGGGAAGGATTATATCGGTGCTCGAAGGTGGCTATTCTCTGGCACGGCTTCCCGAACTGGCCAAAAACCATGTTGAAATTCTTTTAAATATAAATAGTTGACGGATATTTTTTTTCAGGATATTTCTTTTACCGGGTTGAACAGCGCAAGAAACCATGTGTTGGAGGACAATATGTTTGTAAGCAAATCAATGACCAGTAATGTTATAACGGTTGACAAAGATGCAAGTATCTTCGATGCAAAAGATAAAATGGCGTCTTACTGCATCAGACACCTTCCTGTTGTAGAAGAAGATAACAGGCTCATCGGAATAATAACGGACCGTGACATAAGGAGCGCACTTCCTTCAGCTGTTATGCATGATTACGAAAACATCAAGGAGAAAGAGAAGATATCCGACTTTAAGGTCAAGGATATTATGACCATCAATCCTGTGACCGTGTCACCCTCCTACACTATTCAGGATGCGCTTTTACTCGTTCTCCAGACAAAAGTCGGCGCATTCCCTGTCATTGATGAAAAGGGCAAACTCAAGGGAATTATTTCGGTCGATGATCTGCTGCGGGCTTTCGTAAATGTTCTCGGGATAGGCGAACCGGGGTCTCTTTTGTGTATTATCGTTGAAGAGAAAATAGGTCAGATGAAAAGAATTGTAGATGCTATAACGGAGGAGAACGTATCTTTCGGAAGCATTCTCGTCGCGCGTTACTGGAATGAAGGGAAACGGGCCGTATTCCCTTATCTTCTTACCCAGAACATAAGCCCGATAAAGAAAAAACTTCAAAAAATGGGATACACTCTTCTTGATCCTATGGAGTGGTATATGGATCAGATAAACCTGGAAAAAAAGGGAAAAGGCGGCAAAAGCAAATAATGACCATACCGGTAGCAGATATTCCTTACAAGGATCTCTACATCTACTATCTTGAAGGACTGGTAAAACCGGAATGCAATTTCTTCGGCTCTGAATTTATCGGCAACTGGCAGGAAGACGGCTTTTCATTTCTTTTCTTCAATATCCCGGCTCCGGATACAATCAAAAAACTTCTGGGGGCGCAACCCGGTTTAAAATTATTAGACGATTACAGGATGACCTATGAAGAGTGGCACGGCAAAATGCCCTTTTCTCTCAGTATAGGCAGGTTCACAATTACCCCTCCATGGGAATCCCGTGAAAGCCAGGAAAACGGATTCAGAATCATACTCGATCCCGGAGTTGTTTTTGGGACAGGAACCCACCCGACAACACATGACTGCGTGGAAGCTCTTGAACTGGCCTTTGGCTGCACTCAGATAGAATCCGTTATTGATTTAGGCACCGGAACAGGGCTGCTGGCCATTGCCGCAGCCCATCTTGGAAGCAAAAAAACCCTTGCGGTTGACATAAACTATCTGGCAGCAGCCACGGCAGGCAAAAACATCCTTCTAAACGGGATGGAAGAAAGAGTTATTGCTGTTCAGGGACTTGCTCAGGATTTTATTAGGTTTTCATCAGATCTTATCATTGCGAATATACATTATGATGTTATGAAACTTCTCGTTAATCCGGAAGACATCATCAATAAAAAATGTTTTATTCTATCAGGGCTTTTAAGAAAAGAGGCCGAAGAAATAGGCTTTCAATTATCGAAACTTCCTGCTAAAATAATAAAAAAATGGGAATTTGACGGAATCTGGCATACCTTTTTAGGAAAAACAGCCTAAGCCGTCGTTCAAAAATAACCATAACCCCGATAACCGGGACTTTTTTCAGTACCCACTTTTAGGGGTGTAAGTAAGTTTACGAAATTATTTCCTGCCGCTCTTTTCAGTACCCCCTTGAGGGGTAGAAAAACGCAGGAAATAATTTCTAACTTATTAACATTTAAATGCCGTGACCGGCATAAGTATCCGTAATGAAATGGTCAGAAATGCAATATTTATTTCGTAAAGGCTACTAAGGGAAGGCTGATAACATGTATATTAAATGCTGGGGGTCAAGGGGCTCAATACCTGTTTCCGGCAAGGATTACTTAAAATACGGCGGAGACACAACCTGTATTGAAATAAGGGCAAAAAGCAGTGATATCATTATAATTGATGCCGGGACTGGAATCAGGAGGCTCGGTAATCAGCTTATCGAAGAAAACCTGTATAAATATAATTTCATATTCACACATGCACACTGGGATCATCTGATGGGATTCCCGTTTTTCAAACCCCTGTATTCAAAACGGGCTGAATTTGTTATGAACAGATGCCCCTTTCACAGCAAATTCGTTGAGACCATTCTGTCAAAAGTCATGGCACCCCCTAACTTTCCAGTAAAATATTCAGATTTAAAGGCAAATATTGTATATGTAGATGCCTGCCCGACCCATTTTGAGATAGGCTCTGTGACCGTTATCCCCATACAGTTGAGCCATCCGAATAACGGGAGCGGATATAAATTCGTCGAAGATGGTAAATCCTTTGTCTTTCTTACGGATAATGAGCTCGGCTATGTTCATCCGGGAGGCCTGCCTCTGAAATCCTATCTCGAATTCTCAATGGGAGCAGATCTCCTTATACATGACGCAGAATATACTCCCAAGGAATATGAAAAACAAAAAGAGTGGGGGCATTCATCATATACCGATGTTCTCTCAATAGCTTTTGATGCCGGAGTTAAAAAACTAGGGCTTTTTCATTTAAACCAGGAAAGAACTGATCGTGAAATGAATAGAATTGTTGAAGTCTGCAGGCAAAATATCGCCGAAAAGAAGCGGGATATTGAATGTTATGGCGTTGCAAACGATATGACTTTCATTCTGTAATTATGAAGATTTTCAGCCGCAAGCAACTTGTAATGAGCTTACTATTGCGGTTCACGGGCCGTTTCATCAGGGATGATCAATGGTTGACACAATAGAAGATACCATACCCGAAAATCCTGTTCCGTTACAGGATCTTAAAGGAATTGATACTGTCGGAAGGTATAAAATTGAAAGACAGCTTGGAAAAGGAGGTTCAGGCGTTGTTTACCTTGGGATTGATCCGTATATAAAAAGAAATGTGGCCATTAAAATGTCGAAGCTGACTACAGACAGGGAAAGGGCGCATTTTTTTGTCGAAGCTCAATCCGCCGGTCGGTTGAATCATCCCAATATTGTTTCAATATATGACGCAGGCCTGCATAAAGAATATTGCTATATAGCTATGGAATACATTGAAGGCGCGACACTTGCAAAATTCTGCAGCAAAGAAAACCTGCTCCCCTTCAATACAGTTGTAGAAATTATTATTAATGTGTGTAATGCGCTTGACTATGCGCATAAGCAAAAAGTCATACACAGGGATATAAAGCCCACGAACATAATGCTCGATTCTTCATTATCCCCTAAAATTGCAGATTTCAGCATTGCCCAGATTACTGAAACAACGGTTGAAATGGGAATTTTCGGAACACCGAGTTACATGTCGCCGGAGCAGTTGAAAGACTCCCAGGTATCCGGCATAAGCGACATATTCTCTCTGGGCTGTGTCCTTTACGAGATGCTGGCTGGAGTCAAGGCTTTCCCCGGAGATAATCATTTTTCGATAATGTATAAAATCAATAATGAAAATCCCTCATCATTGCTGAGTATCCGTCAGGAGATCCCCAGAATACTTGACGAAATCACACAAAAGGCCTTATCCAAAAATCCCGGCGAACGCTACCAGACATGCATGGATTTCGCCTATGATTTAAGAGTGGCCTTAAGAGGATTTACAGAAACGGCACTTAACGGAAAAGTCAAGGATGTCATAGATTTTATGCTCCATCTTCCCTTTTTTAACAATTTCTCTAAGGAGCACATAAAGGAACTCATAGCGACCAGTAAAGTCGCCAAAGTCCGCAAGGGAAAGACAATCGTTACCGAAGGAGAAATAGATGATACTTTTTACATTATTTTAAGCGGAAAAGTTACGATTAAAAAAAAGGATAAAACCATTTCGGTAATCGGGCACGGGGAGTGTTTCGGGGAAATGGCATATATTTGCGGTCAGGCGCGCGCTGCAACGGTTATAGCTGAAACGGACTGCATACTTTTAATCATAAGCGCTCCGCTCCTTGACAGATCTTCAGAGTCCATTCAACTTCTCTTTTTCAAGAATTTTGCCATAACCCTTGTTAACCGTCTCTCTCAAACATCATGAGGCAGCCCGGACGGGCGGCAATCACTATAAACAGGAACCGGAATGAATGCGGAAGGCAAAAACAGGATTATAAAAGTTGAATCGTGCGGAATAACTGATGTCGGAATGAAAAGGAAAGGAAACGAAGATTCCTATTTTCTGGATGAAGATCTCCGCATATATGTCGTCGCCGACGGAATGGGCGGGCATCAGGCCGGTGAAGTTGCAAGCAAGCTTGTTGCAGGCACTATAAAAGAGCTTATGAACAGGTATGCCGCCGGGGATACCGGCGCAATCCGGAAGGTACCAAGCGCTTCGGAACACTCCGCATGGCTGGTTTCAGCCATTCACGAAGCAAATATCCGGGTTTTCAAGTTATCAAAAGGCAGTAAAGAGTATGAAGGAATGGGCTCGACCGTTTCTGCGATTTTCGTTGCAGCCGAAACCCTTATCGCGGCAAATGTCGGAGACAGCCCGATTTATCTTTTCCGCGATAATCAGGTAAGCCTCCTTTCGGTGCCTCATACAGCGATGGCCGAGTATGCCGCCTTCGCCCCGGCAGGCGCGAAACCCCTTTCAGATAAATACAAACATGTAATCACGCGAGCAATGGGAAGTAAGGAAACGGTGGAACCCGATTTTCGTGAAATAACACCATTGCCGGGCGACGTCGTCGTTCTCTGTTCCGATGGACTCAGCGACATGGTCAAGCCTGAAGAAATAATGGAAATAACCCGTGGCAATCCCCCGTCAAAAGCAGGCAGTATGCTGGTTGACCTTGCCAATGAACGGGGGGGAGAAGATAATATAACTCTTATAGTCCTGTTATTCACCGGCGATTCAGGCATCCTTTCAGTACCCGGCAGATCTGTTTATAAGGCCGAAAGAAAGCAAGAAATCACGGAACCTGTTCCGGTGGAATATGACACCGATGAATTCTCCGGCAGAGCCATGATTAAAAAGCTTACAGAAGATGGTCTCTTTATCGAAACAGGTGAAATATTTTCAATCGGCCAGAAGCTTATTCTAACCGTTTCCGACAGAACCGGAGAGGACTCCGTAACTGTAAACGCTAAAGTTGTAAGCAGAAAATCACGCGGAATAGAAGTTAAATACGAAAACCTGACCGAAGATCAGAAAAGTAAAATAGAATTATTTACCGGGCAAAAAAGATAAATCATCATGGAAAATCTCATAAAAAAAGCCGCAGAACAGCTCGCAAAAGCAAAGAGCGTCGTCGCCCTTACAGGGGCCGGTGTTTCCGTTGAAAGTGGCATACCTCCTTTCCGCGGAAAGGGCGGATTATGGGAAAAGATCGATCCTATGGAATTTGCGCATATTGATTCATTCATGAGAGATCCGGCTAAAGTCTGGAATATTCTGATCAGGGAGATGAAAGATATTGTCGACAAGGCTAAACCGAATGACGCTCATAATGGCCTTGCAAGGCTTGAAGAACTCGGAATTCTCAGGACGGTTATAACACAGAATGTCGACGGTCTTCACCAGATGGCCGGAAATACCGATGTTATAGAATTTCACGGGAACTTTGCGTGGCAAAAATGTCTTGATTGCAACAAAAAGACAGAAACTTTCAGAATCTCTCTTGATGAAATTCCTCCGAAATGCGAATGCGGTGGTATCCTGAGACCAGACTGCGTTTTTTTCGGGGAGATAATAAATCCCCAACACCTTTTGCGTTCAAGAAAAGCTGCTTATGAATGCGACATAATGCTTGTTGTCGGAACATCGGCACTTGTCCAGCCAGCGGCATACATACCTGTAACCGCAAAAGAATCGGGTGCCGTGGTAATTGAAATAAATCCGGAAAGCACCCCGCTTACAGGCAGTATAAGCGACTACATAATAAAGGGAAATGCCGGGAAAGTCATGAAGGCAATAGTTTCTGAAGTAGAACGTATTAAATAGAGTATAAACAATGCCTGAACTTGCTAATGGCTGGATAAAAAGAATATCTGTCACTCCCCCTTCCCTGAAAGACAATACGGCTGATGCCGACAGGCTTGAAAAAGCCCTGGAAGCAGTTTTAAACGCTGAAATTGCCGATATTGATCTTACCATTTCAGGCATACTTCCGGAACTTCTCAGAAGGAACAATTTCAACCTGCGCTGCATACTTTTCAAGGACCATAAGAAATGGCGCCTTGCGGGAATAACCGGAGACGATGATACGATTGTGGCGGGACTCGCTGTTGATCTCGGCACCACCACCGTCGTTCTCAGGATGCTTGACCTTTCCACCGGCCGGACAATGGCCGAATACTCTTTCGGAAATCCCCAGATATCGATAGGCCCTGATATACTCACTAGGATACATTTTGCTGAAAAAGAAAACGGCCTCAAAACAATTCAAGGCCTTATAATCGACGGCATCAACCGGGCCATCGGGGAACTTTGCAAATCCGGCGGCATCAACCCTTCCGGCATTTACCTTCTCTCGGTCGCAGGAAACACAGCCATGACGCATCTATTCCTGGGACTTAACCCGCGCTTTCTCATCAGGGAGCCGTATATTCCCGCAACCAACAGGCCGGGCTGCCTGAACGCCCGAGAACTGGGAATAAACGTGAATCAATCCGCAAAGGTTTTTGTTTTCCCGAATACCGGAAGCTACTTCGGAGGAGACCTTATCGCTGGAATACTCTATTCAGGCCTGAACCGCAGCGAAAAAACAGCCATCCTCGTCGATGTCGGAACCAACGCCGAAGTTGTGCTCGGAAATAAAAACTGGCTGGTCGCCTGCGCCGGCGCCGCCGGACCTGCCCTTGAAGGAGGGGTCACAAAGATGGGTATGATGGCAGGC
>RPRI01000062.1 GCA_003818505.1 Desulfobacteraceae bacterium
AGGGGCAGCAGCCGGTTTGTCAACAGTTGCAATAGTAGGAATAACCGCTGGCGCCATTGCCGGCGCCGGGGCGATAGCAGCTGTCGCAGATAGCGGAGGAGGCGGCGGCGGTAGCACACCCGCTCCTACACCCACACCTACACCAGAACCCACACCTACACCCACACCAACACCAGGACCCCCATCCACAGTAACCGGCACGTGGCTTCTGTTGATGAGATGCACTAACGCTTCTTACGATGTTTTTAATTTGCTGATCAATTTGAATCAATCCACCGGAGGTGCCATTAGTGGTAGTACCTCAGGAACGGACTATGATGGCACACCATTGCAGATGACCTTATCTGGAACCTATAACAGCACTTCAAAAGTTCTTAGCGCGACCGCAATAACATCTTTTACTGGGTCAAGTGGAACGCGAATAGATACATTCACAACTACAATGACATCAAATGATACGGGCTATATTGCAACTACACAGTCTGGATCAATTCAAGGTTGCCCCGCTTATATAAGAATGATAAAGCAATAGATAGTGAAACCAATGGGGCTAAATAGTTGAAAGTATATAATTATGCAGAAAATTGTTTTGCTATCCGGTGGTTGGATATGGTAAGTCCATGCAAAATACCACCACCGAATAGGTTCATGGTTTTAGGCACATTAATGATAAAAGAGTGTCACGGTAACACCATGCTTAACTCGGATCAGAGGCCTTGCTTATGCCTGCATGCAACCGGAACAATGGCGCGTCAGTTTTATAATTGAACAAAAAACCCAGCCAACCGGGGGAGCATTTATCTCCCCCTTTTTTGCAGCCGCCGTGGCCGCTGTTGTTATTTTTTTTATTGCGAAGGTCGCCTTGACTCTTTCTTTTCAATAATTATTTTGTTTTCATAGTTTTCGTCTGTTAATAAAGGTCGTACGCTTCCTCAGCTTAAAGGGCGATAGTTGTGAAGATAAGAAACTAATTCATGTCCATAAAATATTTGTTTTCTTATTTTGGACCTCCCTGATCCTCCCTAAAGGCTATATTCGTTCACATGCCCTGTCTCTTCCAATGATATGGGAGAAGAACCTAAAATAATAACATGACAGACTCAAAACTTAAATCTTCATACAGGCAAAAACGTGAAAAAACCAAAGAAATCAATTGCAACTGCTGCAACAAGTCGGCTCCTTTCTGCTGGAGATGCAGATGCGGGTTTGCCATATGCCAAGACTGCATGGAAGAAAATTTCTGGGGAATGTCCTGCAACGGAATTACCTGGCAGTGCCCGGACTGCGGGAGCCAGAACGGTCTCGGGAACCAGTGACGCGATCGGAATCAGGGGGTAAGCATTTCTTCGAGCTCTTTTAAGTTTGTGATGTGATAATCGGAGGAAAGCTCTATGTTGTTGTACGCAACAAGCGTAATGCCGGCAGCCTTTGCCGCCATTTCATCAAGTACCGAATCCCCTATGTATATTGCCTGGTAGGGTTTAATGCCGAAATGTTCCACTATCTTTATCAGCAAGTCGGGATGAGGCTTTGGATTTTTCACATCAAGGGCTGTGACAACAAGATCAAAGAATTCCTCAAGTCCATGTTCCACAAGAATTCCCTGCATTGTGTCGCTCCTGTTTGTGGCAATGGCGGTTCCGTATTTCGGCCTGATTTTTTTAAGAAGGCTCTTCAAACCGGGCTCGATTTTCATATCCTTTATAAACGGCCAGTACGACATTTTTTTTCGGAATTCTAAGGCTGCTTTTAAAGCATCCGGATCTGGAAAAAGATTGGCAAGCGCTTCATTAGCGGTATGCATGTGGGCGTGGTCAAACTGCTCCGGAGTCATAAGCGGTTTCCCAAAATGTTCAAGAATACTGTTGTAATAACCCATGTTGGCCTGCATCGAGTCAAACATGACTCCGTCGCAGTCAAAAGCAACGACCCTGATATCCTCATGTCCGGATCTCATAATATGTTTCCTAATACGGGAATCCTAATATCAGGATGAATCCTGTTGTCTGTTTTAATAATGACCGAATCAAAATATTTGCCTTTGACTTTTGCAGTATTTTTGACCGTTAAAATATATTCGGGAAGCTTCTGATCATTCTTTTTCTCAAGTTTTAGACTTATGTTATCGCCGTTTAGCGCTGAAGTACCGAGTATGCTAAAAGGATATTTTATTTCGGGTATTATCGATACAGTTACGGCAAAATCCTTGTTTGCATGACCGTTTAAAAAGATCCTTTCAGGTTTTATGCTGGCAAATTTTTCAACGACCCCTGATATGGTAAGATAAAGCTTCTGATGATCAGCGTCGTTTGTGTGAACAACAATATTTTTCTTGATCAGCTTTCCGCCATACCCTGCGGTATCAACTCTTATCGTTATTTTCCCCTCGCCGCCGGGAGGGATCTGTTTCGGAAAAGAAACAGCAGCGCACCCTCACCCGGTTTCCACTTTTTCTATCTCAAGAACCGCACTCCCATTGTTCAGAACAACAAATTCATGAACTACCTGGGCACCATCGAGAACAGGCTCAAATTCATAGCTGTTGCCAACTACAGCGGCACTCGGCCGACCCTGCTCGCCGCTTCTTCCATAGGAGAATACCGGAAACGTCATTATGTAAATCAGAAAAAAACAGGCAATAACCGATTTTGATTTCATATAGACCTCTAATATTTTCAGTTTCGTGTACATCGTGGTTTTATAAAACCATCGACTTTTTCCAAGGATGTAAGAATAGAATTTTAAATAAAAATGTCAAGCGATTCATTAACATTATTTTATATGATATTTGTTCCGGAAAGAAAAATGCGCCTGACGCGTCCCTTCACAGTATCAACAAGGCAAAAGCCGGGATTGTTACATCATAAAATACGGATCAACGTCTGCAGACATACTCACATCTCTGCCACATATTTTTAGTGCATTTTCAAACATAATCTTACGGACAAAACTGTGAAGCGCTCTGGAATCATTACCTTTAAAAAGAATCTGCCATCTGAACCGGCTTGCTATTCTCGTAACAGACGATTCAATCGGACCAAGAATATCCACCGATTTATGAAAAGATTTGTTTTCCGCTTTCAAAGCTTTACAGTATTCTCCAACGGCTTTTGCGCACTCAAAGGTCCTTTTCTTATCCCTTCCGGAAATTCTTATCATGATCATTCTTGAGAAGGGAGGATAATTCAACTCCTTCCTGAAAAGGATCTCTTTTTCATAAAAAGACTTAAAATCCTGATCTTTTGCTGAAAGGATAGTGAAATGTTCCGGATTGTATGTCTGAAGTATAACTCTTCCTTTTGAAGCTCCCCGCCCGGCCCTTCCTGCAACCTGAGCCAAAAGCTGAAAGGTTCGCTCTCCTGCCCGGAAATCGGGGAAAGCAAGCGACAAGTCTGCGCATATTATTCCGACAAGGGTAATGCCCGGATAGTCATGCCCTTTTGCGATCATCTGTGTTCCGACAAGAACATTGGTACTTTTTTCCCTCAAGCCCTTAAGGATTTTAACTGTCGACCCTTTTCGTACAGTCGTGTCCGAATCCATTCTTTCAACCTTTGCATCGGGAAAAAGGCTCTTTACGGCAGCTTCTACCTTTTCGGTTCCGAGCCCTAAAAGTTTTATCTCGGAAGAGCCGCATTTATTGCAATCAGAACCCGATGATTTTGTGAAACCGCAGTAATGGCATTTGTATGCATTCGCCGATTTGTGAAAAGTCAGAGAAATATCGCAGTTTTTGCACCTCACAGCCTCTCCGCATGCTCCGCAGACGGGAAAGCCTGAAAATCCCCTTCGGTTCAAAAACAAAAGAACCTGCTCTTTATTTGCAAGTGCTTTTTTCATGCTGCAAATAAGCTCCTCCGAAAAAAACCGTCTTATTCCACGACTGTCACGGCTCTTCCTTAAATCGACAACGGTTATTTCGGGCAGTGTCCTGTTTTCAACACGCTTTGTCAAAGTCAGTTCTGAAAATTTTTTTATCGAGACGTTATAGTATGACTGAACTGAGGGAGTTGCAGAACCAAGAAGCACGACGCAGTTTTCGAGCTTTGCCCTGACTACGGCAAGATCTCTCGCATTATACTTAAGGCCCCCCTCCTGCTTGTATGAAGAATCATGCTCTTCATCGACAATTATAATGCCCGTATTGGAGAGCGGTGCAAATATTGCAGACCGCGCGCCTATCACAACCGGGATTTTTTTGTCTGTAATTCTGCTCCATTGATCTAACTTTTCTCCAGCTGAAAGGCCGCTGTGCAGAATCGCCACGCATTCGCCGAAACGCGCCCTGAACCGTCTTTCCATCTGGGATATAAGGGCTATTTCAGGCACAAGAACCATAACGCTAAACCCCTGCGTTACGGCAAAAGAAGCAAGCTTCATGTAGACTTCCGTTTTACCGCTTCCTGTAACGCCTGTTAAAAGAAAAGGAGCGAACCCTTTCCCTAAAAAGCGCCCTGTTTCAGAAATTACTTTTTCCTGCTCCATTGTTGAAACGGGCGCAATATCCGGGCTTATGCTTTCTCCAAAGGGATCCCGGTAAACCGGTTTTCGGGAAGAAGTTATATAGCCCCTGTCTTCAAGAACTCTAACCGCTCTTGAAGCGCCGGGCACAAACTCTTTGAGACGCTTTAAAGAAAGTTCTCCGAATGATTTAAGACAATCCAAAAGCTTTTCCTGCGACTTCGAAATTTTACCGGAAGGGAAACAGTTCCAGGACAAGGAAACATAAGATTCCGTAATTGTCTTTGTCTTCCCGGGCTTTATCTCTTTTTTCTTCTCTATCAATTTCCGTTTTTCCATTGAATAAAGAAGAGCGCTGGAAATATTACCATTCATTTCCCGGCAAATAGCCCTTGCGCTCATCGGAGATTTTTCAAGCAGGCTTAAAACCCTTTCTTCAGAAATTGCCGCCTGCTTTTTATCCGCGGTCTTTCCCTTATCTGTAATCGCATAATTTATAATCTCATAAAGATTCAGACCACCGGGGAGGGCGGTTTTTATGACTTCACCGATGGGATGCATGTAATAATCCGAAATCCATTCAAAGAATGGAACCATTGACGGCTGAAAAAGGGGCTTTTCGTCGAGGACATCTATAATAGCTTTTATGTCTTTATCATCTTTATGTTCATTTTCCGCTTCGCTTTCACCAAGAACATATCCGGTTATCCTGCGCTGCCCGAACGGAACAAGCACCCTCTTCCCCTGCAAAGAAATATCAGCCATGCCTTCGGGAACAATATATGTGTATGAGCCGTTAACCGGCAAAGCCACGGCAACTTCAATATATCTGGGGCTTTTTACCATTTTAACCTTTCCAATATTTATAAATGCTGTTAAAATATGACAGATTTACATATTTCTATTCAGGAGCCAAAATTCAGAATAGAAACGGTATATGCCTCCAGCAATTTATTCACCTCTTCAAGTTGAGGCATTAACTGCGAGGTATCACCATAACTAAGGCCTTTCGCCACAATTAAAGTGTTTCGGCATTTTTCCAGTTAAAACAGTTTGGTGGGCCTTTTGTCATACGATTAAGCCTGCCTGCGCATGCCGCACGCAAACAGGTCTTGAAAATTATGAGCTGGCATCCTTTTCATTCTGGCTTCTGGCTCACGAATAGTTACTTTTAGTAATATAGCATAAAACACATTGTAAGGAAAAATTATAAATCAATGTCCGGCACTGTTGCATCAACAGATAAAGTTCCTCTATCCGCTAAGGTATCATTAAGTATTGCCTGCTTTCTCTGGGCAATATCCTTTATAGCAACCAAAGTTGCGGTTGCAAGTGTTCCGCCTTTTACGCTTGTAACTTTAAGACTCCTGATATCATCATTATGCTTTATTACCTGGTTTATCGTGAGAGGTTCAAAGCCGAAGTATGAAGGCATAAGATGGCTCGGCCAACTGTTTTTACTCAGCCTGTTCGGAACAGGTCTTCACTATTCCATCCAGACAATAGGACTTAAGTATACTACCGCATCCAATGCATCTCTTTATGCTGTCACCGGCCCGGTTACAATCCTTATTATTGCTGTACTATTCCTCGGCGAAAAGCTGACCGTTAAAAAGGCCGGAGGGTTGCTCCTTGCGATGACAGGGGTTATTGCGGTTATGGGCATTAAAACAATCGCGTCTTTCGATTTTAAGGGTCACATGCTTGGTGATCTTCTTGTTTTTGCCAGCATATTCATGTGGGGTGTTTTTACCGTATTCGGAAAAAGCATGACAAAGAGGATGAATGCGCTTGAGCTTGCCGCGATAGTCACATTTATCGGATCTCTCTGCATGATTCCTTTCTGCTGGTTTGAGATGCGCGCAAACACATTTTCAATTCTTTCGATCGGCAGGGATGCTTGGATTGCCATAGCCTTTCTCGGAATAACATGTTCTTTCCTCGCTACTCTGCTCTATTTAAAAGCATTGAAACGGACTGAATCCCAAAAAGTCGGGGTGTATCTTTATACCATACCTCCCATGACATATATAATCGCCTCATTTTATCTGGGAGAAAATATTGGCTCAAACCTTATTATAGGCTCGCTTTTTGTTCTTGCGGGAGTATATATAACAGAAAACGGATAAATATATATTAGGGAAGCTATGCATTAAAACAATACACGGCAAGCCGAAGGGAATACGCTTGCTATTTAGGTAAAATTTGTGATAATAATACGGTAATATAAATCAAACGGAAAGGAGGAATTCTTATGCATAACATGTTTAAAAAATCAATTGTTCTTTTTACGATCATTGCGCTTCTGATTATCCCTCTGTGTTCAGAGGTTCTTGCTCAGGAACAGATCAGTAAAGAAGCCCCTAACGGGGGGGCAATGGTTGCCGATTTCGTTATTTTAAGGCCGGTTGGAATTGTCGGTCTTATTACAGGTTGTACTTTCTTTGTTCTTTCCTCTCCATTTTCTGCTCTTGGCGGAAATATCGGAACGGCATGGGATCAGATGGTGGTTGTACCTGCAAAATATACATTTGCAAGGCCGCTCGGAGACTTTTAACGGTCCTCTACCTGAATATAATCTATAAGGGAAGGGCCGGCATATATCTGACGGGGGCGACTCAATCTCCAGTTTGGGTCATCTGCGCTCTCTTTCCACTGCGCTATCCATCCGGGAAGTCTTCCTATTGCAAACATGACAGTGAACATGTTGGTGGGTATTCCAAGGGCCCGGAGTACAATGCCGCTGTAGAAATCGATGTTCGGGTACAGGTTATGATCAATAAAATAGTTGTCTTTTAACGCGACCTCCTCCAGTTGCTTTGCAATATCGAGCAGAGGATCGCTTATTTTAAGCTTCTCAAGCACCTTGTCACATGTCTTTTTCATGATTTTTGCTCTCGGGTCATAAGTCTTATAAATCCTGTGGCCAAACCCCATAAGCCTGAAGGGATCATTTTTATCCTTTGCCCTTTCAACGGATTTTGCCACATTCCCGCCGTCGTCTTCCTTTATCTTTGTCAGCATCTCTATGACAGCCTGATTTGCACCTCCGTGCAGCGGACCCCACAGAGCCGCAACTCCGGCTGAGATCGCGGCATAAAGATTTACTCTTCCACTTCCGACCATCCTTACCGTGGAAGTTGAACAGTTCTGTTCATGATCCGCATGGAGAATCCAGAAAACATTCAATGCTCTAACCTGATCTTCATCAATCTGGTATGGTTTAACCGGGCTGTCAAACATCATATTAAGAAAATTGGCGCAGTAGGAGAGGTCCGGGCGCGGGTAAACTACCTTGTGCCCTCTCGATATCTTGTAAGACATTGCAGCAAGTGTTCGTATCTTTGAAAGAAGCCGCGTTACCATCAAATTGATCTCTTCTTCCGTGATTTTTATCTCCGGATAAAAGCTTCTCAACGCGGTTACCATTGAAGAAAGAATTCCCATTGGATGGGAAGCCCTGGGAAAGCTTTGAAAAAACGACTGCATATCTTCGTGTATCAGGGAGTTGTCATTCAGCAGGATGGAGAATTGGTTGAGCTGTTTTCTTGTCGGCAACACCCCGTTTATCAGAAGATATGTTGTTTCTGTAAATATCGAGTATTCCGCGAGTTGCTCAACCGGTATTCCCCTGTAGCGGAGAACACCCTTCTCGCCGTCCATGAAAGTAATCGTGCTCACACAGCTCCCGGTATTGGCAAAACCCGGATCAAGAGTAATTAATCCGGTTGTCTGCCTGAGAGCGGTAATATCGATAGCTTTTTCACCTTCTGAACCTGTGATCACAGGCAATTCGTATGTCTTCCCGGCGTAAATCAGTTTAACTTGTTCTGACATTTTCACTCTCCTGTTTAAAAAAATTATTTCATACTATACAAAAAATCAACCCGGGGTCAAGCATCTTTAAAAAGGTCACTAACCGGCCGTTATCCGAATAATCCTTATAATATCTTTCCTCGCGTATTCGAAGCAGTAACACACCAAATCGTTATCTTTGAATCCATTAATTAACCGGAGTCTATCATATATCTGTGTTATCCAAAATCCGTGTTGACCGATATTTTGTTGTGTTGTAATTAATAACAAAAGATTATCTGCCGGTTGGGATGATACCGGGAAGTGAAAATACGACATTTGGAGAACCTCTATGAGTCTGAAACCATACCAGGAAAAAATTATTCAGCAGATGATCGACCAGGAGCTTTTGATCTCAGAATTATATGCTCTTTTTGCAAAAGACTTTCCGCAATATTCTGCATTCTGGACGGAATTGTCCGGGGAAGAAAAAAAGCATGCGGATTTGATTTCAAAACTGGAAGAGGCTGAAAAAAAAGGACTGGTATTTTTTGATGAGGGAAAGACCAAATCCTATACTCTAACAGTCTTTATATCCCATCTTGAAAAACAATGTCAGAAGGCAAAAAACAAAGAATTCGATATTGCCGCAGCGTTTTCATCCGCATTTGATCTGGAGCAGGCTCTTATTGAGAAGGACGTATTCACCCGCTTCGACTCCCTCACCGAGAAGACCGGTAGCGTTATGAACAGACTGAGAACAGAAACAAAAAAGCACATGGAAAAGATCAGACTGAAACGGAAGGAAATTTCAGATATAACGCGGCAATAATATTTCATTAGGGATAATAACCGTTTTTATATGAGGCCGCTTTAAATGCCGTCCGGTATAATAAAAGAGTACCAGGAAAAAATCGAATTTTATGAGCTGGTTCTGGACAATATCCGCAACGGCGTGATGATCACCGATCCGGATGGGAAAATCATTTTCTTCAGCGCCGCCTATGGAAATTTTCTGGGAATTGACCATAAATCTACCATTGGCAAAAATTGCTCAGAAGTTGTTGAAAACACACGGATGCCCATTGTGGCAAAAACCGGGATCCCGGAGATAAATCATCCCCACCGGATCATGGGCCAAGACATGGTGGTCCAGCGTATCCCCATTAATAAAGACGGAAAGGTCATTGCCGTATATGGCCAGGTCATGTTCGAGGATGTCCGGGATGTGCAGGCTCTGGCTGCAAAGCTCAATTTCCTGGAATCAAAGGTCAAACTGTATGAAAAAGAACTTGTAAGTCTGAGAGCGTCCAAATATACTTTCAAAAATATTGTCGGGAAAAGCGAAGCAATAACGGAATTAAAACAATTGGCATTAAAGGCCTCCCAGAATAATGCTCCCGTATTGATCCTCGGCGAAAGCGGAACAGGCAAAGAGCTTTTTGCACATGCCATACATCATGCAAGCGACCGGCGCCCCTTCCCCTTTGTGAGGCTGAACTGCGCAGCTATTCCAAAAGAACTCCTTGAGGCCGAGCTCTTTGGATACGAACCGGGGGCATTTACAGGAGCCGGAAGCAAGGGAAAGCCGGGCAAGTTTGAACTGGCTCACCGGGGAACTATCTTTCTTGATGAAATAGGAGAACTTCCTCTGGAAATGCAGCCCAAGTTGCTGCGGGTAATAGAGGAAAAAGAGATCGAACGATTGGGAGGAACCCGTGTTTCCCTTTACGATTTCCGCTTGATAGCCGCCACTCAGGAGAATCTGGGCCAGAGTGTTGAACAGGGAAAATTCAGAAAAGACCTTTATTACCGCCTCAATGTAATTCCCGTTCAGATACCTCCGTTAAGAGACAGGATGGATGATATCCGGACAATAACCGAGCACCTGGTTCAAAGCCTGAATACAGATCTCGGTATGAATGTGACCCGGATTTCTCCGGAGGTAATGAACATCTTCGAAAAATACAACTGGCCGGGTAATGTACGGGAACTGAGCAATGTTTTAGAGCGCATCCTGTACTCTATGGAAGGAGACACGATCGGGATAAATCATCTGCCTTTTTTTCTGCAGTCAATAGGAGCCGTCGTTACCCCTCACAAGCCTGCTTCCCTGAAGAGTCTGCGGGAAGGGATGGAAAGAGAAGCCCTGGTGCAGGCCATACGGCTTGCAAATAATAATAAGAAAAAAGCTTCAGAGAAGCTGGGTATCCATCGCACTGCCCTGTATAAAAAGATGAAAAAGCTTAATATTCCAGCCAAACAAATCTGACGGCTTTAAAAATAAGTTTTTTACCAGGAAGAGCACGAAGGATAAATACAACGTATATCAATTAAAGTTTTTTTCGTGTTCTTAGTTGTTTTATAAAATAATTAAACTGTTATGACTTATTAAGCAATCATCAAATCTAAGCCCTTACAATAAATGTAGCTATTACTCTACATGTCGATAAATATCTACCTATTTGTTAAAGATTGATATTTTCAGATAAAATACCGATTAAGCCTTAATGGTGTAGAATTTATACTACACAGCAAAAAAATGAGCGTCCTTCATTAATATTTTATAATTCAATAAAATACAGCTGTTTAGGGGGCTTTCTATTTCGGACTTATATTTGGCCTTTCTTTTGCATTAATTAAACACGATTATCACCTCGCCGTTTTTTTAGACAACAGTTCTTCTGTTTTTATAAAAAGGAAGATGCTTCATGGAGATCAGCGAACCAGCCATTGAACAAAAAGATATCCTCTATCTGTCAGATGAAAATTTTAATGTAGGCAATGTCTGCATTGTTACAGGAGCCGGAAGCGGAATCGGGAGGGCAACCGCCATAGCCGCAGCCGCTAATAACCTGATGACCGTCGGACTCGACATTGATGAAAATGAAGGTAAAAAAACGCAGAAAATGGCCCGTGAAATGGGGGGCCAGATGATTTTCATCAAGGCCGACCTGACACTTGATGATGATATAGAAAAAGCCGTTTTCGAAGCCGCAAAACTGGGAAATATCAAATTTCTGGCAAATATAGCCGGAATTCAGCATATCGATTCAATCGAAAACTTCCCGATGGAAAAATATGATGTAATGCACCGACTAATGCTGCGAGCGCCTCTCTATTTGTCTAAACAGGTCATCCCGCATATTAAAAAGAGCCCCGGAGGAACAGGGGCAATCGGGAACATGACTTCAGTTCACGCTCATATCTGCACAATCAACAAGCCGGCCTATAATATCATGAAGTTCGGTCTGCGGGCTCTTACTCAGTCTATTGCCGCAGAAGGAATGGGCAGGATAAGAGCTTTTTCCATCAGCACCGGCTTTGTGAAAACCGCGCTTGCCCTGAAACAGATTCCTTCCCAGGCAAGGCAGCGGGGCATATCTCCGGAAGAGGTTGTTGAAAAAGTCATGCTGGGCAATTCGAGGGTAAAAGAGATGATGAGTCCGATAGAAGTAGGAAACCTTTTTGTTTTCGGTTATTCCCGTTTTGCAAAATACCTTACAGGAGGAGACCTGCTCTTTGACGGCGGCATGGTGCTGACCTATGCCGAAAAATAGTTATAAAGACTTGGTAAATCAGGCAGTTTACTTTTTTCCTGTGTTTGATTTTTTAAATACAATCCAAACTAAAGGGAGGTATAAGATGAAAAAATTGGCCGGTTTCACAGTTTTTTTATGTATTCTCACCATGCTCCTGGTCCCGGTAACGGTGCTGGCCGGAACCAAGGCAAGCGCCAAGGATCCCATACGCCTCGGAGCAATCTGGGATTATGCTGGCCCATGTTACATGCTCTCCGAATCAGCAGTCCAGGGAATCAAAATAGCTGTTGATGAAATCAACGCCAAGGGCGGAGTCATAGGCAGAAAACTGGACCTGATTGTCCGCGACACCGAAATGAAAGTGGATGTCGGAGCAAGAGAGACCAAGGACCTGATCCTGAGAGAGAAAGTTAATTTCCTGGTCGGCCCATGCAGCAGCGGTGTAGCCCTGGCAGTCCAGGTTGTTCACGCCGAGAGCAAGGTGCTCCGCGTAACCTGCATGGCCAACACAGAGGGACAGGTAGTGGATAAATTCACTCCTTATGTGACACAGGTAGTTCCAAATACTTACATGGAAGGTGTTGCAGCTACCCGTTTTATGAATAAGAAATATCCTGCTGCTAAAAAGTTCTGCACGGTTGCGCCGGATTATGAATATGGGCGGCGTGAAGAGGCCGCATTTGCCGAGGAGATCAAAAAGCTTGTTCCTGATTCCGAAATTCTCTATCAGGCATGGCCCAAACCCGGAGAAAAAGATTATACATCATTTATTACCGCCATCATGGCTCAGAAACCGGATGCAGTCCACAGCTCACTTTTCGGCGGTGACCTGGTTGCCTTTACAAAGCAGGCTGCCCCTTACGGTTTTTTTGAAAAAATCCCGTTTATAGCCCTCTATGACCTGCCGGTCTTCGTAGCCCTTGGCGCCGATGCGCCTGAAGGAGTAATGGCCTTTGGAAGAGGCTGTTTTTTCATGGATCCGAACCCGAAGATGATGGAATTCGTCGACAAATACAGAAAAGCGAGAGGCGCTTATCCGGATTCATGGGCGGTTCAGGCTTATGATTCGGTCTACCTGATCAAAGCAGCGGTTGAAAAAGCAAAATCTTCAGACACTGAAAAGGTCATCAAGGCAATGGAAGGCATCTCCCTCGACAGTTTGCGGGGTAAATTTACAATCCGGCCTCTTGATCACATGGGAAGCGTACCCTGCTATCAGGGTATCATTGCAAAAGATCCCAAATATCCTTTCAAGACATGGAAGGATATAGTCAGGGTTCCGGGAGACCAGGTATGGAGGTCCGAAGAAGGTGTCAGGGAAGTCTGGAAAAAGACGGGAGTAACCCGATAGGAAAATCCTATGTCATTTGATGTCCTGTTCAATCAGTTTTTAAGCGGGATAGCCAGGGGCGCCCTGCTCTTCCTGGTCGCCTCAGGCTTATCCCTGACTTTCGGTGTATTAAGGGTCCTTAATTTTGCGCATGGATCCCTTTACATGCTGGGAGCATTTCTCTCATACAGCATATGGAAGTGGCTCCTTATTCCGGTATATGGCTTCTATGTGGCGACTCTCTTAAGCGCCCTTGCCATTGCCGGGATAGGACTTTTAATCGAATACACAATTTTAAGGCGCCTCTACGCGCGGGGATGGCCGGAGCAGCTTCTTGCCACTTACGCCCTTATCCTTATTATTACAGACATCGTGAAATGGTTCTGGGGGGGAGAATTCCTCTCCATCCCAAGGCCGGAACCTTTTACCAAGGCAGTATTTCTCTTCGATTTTCCCTTTCCTTCCTATAACTTTTTTATCATTATTTTAGGCCTCGTGCTGGTTTTTTTTCTCTGGTGGCTTGTTTACAAGACACGCCTGGGAGATATTATCAGGGCTGCCGCCCATGACCGGGATATGGTATCGGCTCTGGGTATTCCCATACCCTGGCTTTTCACCTCGATCTTCGTCCTTGGCGCCTTCATAGCAGGACTGAGCGGCGCAGTAACAGCCCCATATGGAGCCGTAGCTCTGGGCATGGACATCGAGATCATTATCGAGTGTTTTGCAGTAGTTGTCATAGGCGGCATGGGAAGCCTGCCCGGAACTCTTCTGGGTTCATTTATAGTCGGCCAGGTATATTCATTTGGTATCATGTATAAACCGGAGCTGGCTCTGGCCTTCATCTTTATGGTCATGGCCATTGTCCTGATTATTCGCCCATGGGGTATTTTCGGGAGGCCGGAAAGATAGGCATGAAAGCAAACAATATGGAAATAAAAACATCCTGGCTGAAGAGCAGCTGGTGGATTATACTCCTGATAGCGGCAGGCATTGCGGCCCCTCGTGTGATATCTGAGTTCTATCTCCTTATTTTAGGCGAAGCGCTTATCATGAGCCTCTTTGCCTTAAGTTTCAATCTTCTTTTCGGTCACATGGGACAGCTTCCTTTCGGCCAGGCGGCTTTTTATGGTCTGGGAGGATACGGCATTGCCATGCTCCTGACCAAATACCAGATAAATTTCTGGCTGAGTTTTGCGGCCGGAATAGGTCTGGCTGCTCTGGCCGGGCTGATAATAGGCATTTTCTGCGTTCGCCTCAGGGGGATATATTTTTCAATACTCACGTTAGCCTTCGGCCAGCTCATATTTGTCATCATCTACAAGTGGCATGACTTTACAGGCGGCGACGACGGAATTCAGGGGGTCTTTCCTCCGGAATTTTTGAAAACACCCGTCTCCTACTACTATTTCATACTCCTTGTTTTCTGCCTTGCCGCCTTTATCCTGTGGCGAATCACCAATTCTCCATTCGGATATATCCTGAAAGCAATGCGCGAGAATTCAGAGCGAACGGAATTTTTAGGAATTCCCATAGCAAGATATCAGCTTGTTGCCTTTGTAATTTCAGCGACCTTTGCAGGCCTGGCAGGCGCGCTCTGGGCGCCTTTCTACCGTTCGGTGGCTCCTTCAACCCTGATGTGGATTAAATCAGGAGAACCGGTTATGGCAACAATACTGGGAGGGGCCGGCCTCTTTTTCGGACCGGTTCTGGGGACCTTTATTATCACCTTTTTCCATGCCTATATATTGGGATTCACCCATTTCTGGCCCATCATCATGGGCGCTCTGATCCTGATTGTTATATTCTTCCTGCCCGGAGGAGTTTTGGGCTTTATAAAGGAAAAACTGGATAACAGAAAAAAGAAAGAGCAGCAATCCTGATGAACCCGTAAAAAGTCGTTTATACTTTTTGTGAAGGTGGCAATTCTCTGGATAACTGATAAAGGATGATTTGAACGTGATACTTGAGACAAAAAAATTAGTAAAGGAATTCGGAAAACTGCTTGCCACCAATAATGTCAGCTTTTCCGTAAATGAGGGTGATATCCATGCCATAATCGGCCCCAATGGCGCAGGGAAATCGACCTTCTTTAATCTGATCACCGGATATCACTTTCCAAATTCAGGAAAAGTTTTCTTCAAGGATAAAGAGATAACCAAACTGCCTCCCTACCGGAGATGCAGGCTGGGGATTACCCGCTCCTTTCAAATCACCAGCATCTATCCGAAGCTTACGGTTTATGACAGCATTCTTATGGCTCTTCTCTCAAGGCAGAAGGCGACCCTGAATTTATTTTCATCGGCTGAAAAATATTTCCGGGAAGAGGTCTGGGGTATTCTGGAAGATGTGGGACTGGCGGATCAGGCCCATGTTAACGGAGATTCCATTTCGCATGGAGATAAAAAAAGGCTGGAATTGGCCGTCACGCTGGGAACAAAGCCCGAATTGCTTCTCCTGGATGAACCAACCTGCGGGATGTCTCCCGAGGAGACGGAAAGCATTATGATAATGATTAAAAATCTGGTGGACAAAAAAGGCCTGACCATCCTTTTTACGGAACATGATATGGGTGTTGTTTTCGGCATTGCGCGGAGAATCTCAGTGCTTCACCAGGGAAGCCTTATCGCCGACGGAACTCCGGAAGAGGTGCGGGCAAGTGAAGAAGTGCAAAAAGTCTATCTGGGCGGTGCCGCATGATCCTTGAACTGAAAGATATTCATACATATTATGGCACAAGCCATATTCTGTTCGGAATTTCAATGCATGTCGAGGAAGGCGAATCGGTATGTCTTCTTGGAAGAAACGGGGCCGGAAAAACCACAACCCTAAAGAGCATTATCGGACTGACTCCCCCGAAAAAAGGCAGCATAATGTTCCGGGGAAAGGAAGTAGCCGGCAAGCCTCCATATCATATAGCCCGTAATGGAGTAGGGTTTGTTCCGGATGACCGCAGGATTTTTCCTGATTTGACGGTTCGACAGAACATTCTTCTGGCAAAAAGAGATCGTGACGGAGGTATCTGGAACCTCGACCGGGTTTATTCCCTTTTCCCAAAGTTAAAAGACCTGGACACCCATATGGGAGGTCATTTAAGCGGAGGGGAGCAGCAGATGCTCACCATTGCCCGTACACTGATGACGAACCCTTCACTGCTTCTTCTGGACGAACCCGGAGAAGGCCTGGCGCCCCTGGTGGTCAAAGCCATGGGCGATCAGCTTCTGGAGATAAAAAAATTAGGAGTGACCATGCTCATCTGCGAGCATAACGTCGGGCTGGCCATGTCCTTAAGCGACCGGGCTTATGTCATGGACAAAGGAGCCATCCGGTATCATGGAACCATTTCCGATTTAAAAGTAAACGTAGATATTCGCAAGAAATACCTTATGGTTTAATAAAGCTATGAATCTCGGTACACTCCTTACACGCCATGCCCGTTTTCGGCCGGATCACACCGCCGTCGTTTTTCAGGATAAAAGGCTCGCCTATTTTGAACTCAACAGGAGCGTGAACCGACTTGCAAACGCCTTCCTGGATCAAGGCATCCGCAAGAGAGATAAAATTGCGACTATTCTCCCAAACTGCCTGGAGCTGTTCGAGATTTACTGGGCAGTCGCCAAAATCGGAGCGGTGGTTGTTCCGCTGAGCCCTCTCCTTAGGGGAAGCGGACTGGTCTCTCTCCTCACAGACTCTGATACGGTGATGCTCATAACAAATAAGGCCTTTGTCGAAATCATAGATCCCATAAGAATTGAACTTCCGGCTATCGCCGCCGGCCGGTATATTCTAACCGACGGATCCGGAATCGCGGGTTATCTGAACTATAACGAAATCAAGGACCACTCCCCATATCGGAATCCGGAAGAAATTGAAATCAGCGACCAAGATCCTTACAACATAATTTACAGCAGCGGGACAACCGGACTCCCCAAGGGTATTGTGCACACCCATTATGTCAGGGCCATGTACTGCACGATCTTTTCTTCATCATACAGGATTTCTCCGGAGAGCGTTATTCTGCACAGCGGATCAATTGTTTTTAACGGAGCATTTTTGACCCTGATGCCGGCCATGTTCCTCGGAGCCACCTATATACTTCACCCCCAGTTCAATGCTGAAAAGATGATCGAAACAATTCAAAAGGAGCGTGTTACACATGTTGATGTAGTTCCGGCACAGGTGATCGCACTCCTCAATTCACCCAGATTTTCTATTGATTCCCTGAAATCGATAGAGATGTTTCTCTGCCTCGGCGCTCCTCTTTTAAAAGAGCACAAGGACGAACTGAACCGCAGGCTCCCTGGACGATTTTATGAGCTCTACGGGTTGACCGAAGGCTTTGTTACCATTCTGGACAAAAATGACTATGCGGCAAAGCCGACATCAGTTGGATGCCCTCCGCCCTTCTTTGAAATGCGGATTATGGACGAAAAACACCGGGAGGTTCCGATAGGGGTTGTGGGTGAAATCGTGGGCCGCGGTCCGATACTGATGCCGGGATATTACAAGCGCCCTGACTTAACCGCAAAAGCCATAATAGACGGATGGCTCTACAGCGGAGATTTGGGATATGCTGATGAAGACGGCTATCTGTATCTTGTCGACCGCAAAAAAGACATGATCATATCAGGCGGAATCAATGTTTACCCGAAGGATATCGAAGAAATCACGGCCCGGCATCCGGATGTCCGGGAAGTTGCTGTCTTTGGCGTTCCTCATGAGAAATGGGGGGAAACTCCGGTGGCTGCCGTTATATTACACCAGCAGGTCTCAGTAACCGAGGAAGAGCTGAAGGATTGGATTAATAAACGCGTGGAAGCAACCTATCAGAGAGTCCATAAGGTGGTTTTTATGGATGACTTTCCGCGCAGCACGGCAGGAAAGACTTTAAAAAGAATTATGCGCGAGAAGTTCATTTAACCTTTTTTCTCTCCATCTCCTGTTTCTTAAGCTCCCTGCGTATAATTTTCCCGGTAGCAGTCATAGGCAGCGAATCTACAAATTCAATCTCGCGCGGATATTCATGGGCCGCAAGGCGAACCTTAACATGGTTTTTGATATCTTCAGCAAGTTCCGGCACAGCTTTAACTTCAGGCCTTAAAACTATAAAAGCCTTCACTATCTCGGTGCGAACCTTGTCCGGGCTGCCGACAACGGCAACCATAGCCACAGCCGGGTGTTTTAAAATGCAGTCTTCAATCTCTGCGGGCCCTATCCGGTATCCCGAACTCGTTATAAGATCGTCTTTCCGTCCGACAAACCAGAAATATCCATTATCATCTTTTTTTGCGAGGTCGCCTGTCAGGCACCAGTCTCCTGCGAACTTGTTTTTTGTGGCATCGGGATTCTTCCAGTATCCCAGGAACATGACCGGATCAGGACGTTTTATTCCGATCTCGCCTACGACACCCGGCACAACAGGTGTTCCTGCCTCATCCACCACATCGACCGTATGCCCGGGAATTGCTCTTCCCATCGAGCCCGGCCGGATATCCATTATGCTTGCGCAGTTTCCAACGACAAGATTGACTTCCGTCTGCCCGTAAAACTCGTTTATGTCAATCCCCATGACATTCTTTCCCCATTCAAGAAGCCCTTCTCCAAGCGTTTCTCCTCCGCTTCCTATTGAGCGCATAAAAAAATCATGGCGGGAACGCGGATCCTTAACCTGGCGCATCATCTTTAAAGCTGTCGGCGGCATGAACGCATTTTTTATCCCGTGTTTTGCAAGAAGGTAAAAAGCCTCTTCGGGATCAAACTTCTTTGCCCGTCTTGCCACGACGGGGATACCGTGATGCCAGCTGGGAAGAAGAACATCGATGAGACCTCCTATCCAGGCCCAGTCAGCCGGAGTCCAGAAAAGATCGTCCTCTTTGGGGAAAAAATTATGCGGAAACTCGACACCCGGCAGATGACCCAGAAGCACACGATGGGCGTGAAGCGCGCCTTTGGGAGGTCCGGTAGTTCCGGATGTATAGATAATGAGGGCGGGATCATCAGCCTTTGTTTTTAAAGGCTTATAATCACTGCTTCCTTTTTCAACAAGGTCATGGAAATCAATTGTACCGCCGGGTGCTTTGCCGCCGGCAACTATCACAGCTTTAAGAAGAGGAAGTTTATCCCTGATATCTAATATTTTGGGAAGGTTTGTCTCATCTGTGACAAGGCACACGGCTTCGCTGTTTGAGAGCCGGTATTCGAGCGCATCGGATCCGAAGAGAGTGAAAAGAGGAACGGCGACAGCTCCGATTTTATATGCCGCAATATGTGTTAAGGCCGTTTCCGGAGACTGGGATAAAAGAATGCCTATCCTGTCCCCTTTTTTAATACCCGCATGGACCAGGCCGTTTGCCAGACGGTTTGAAAGCCTTTTCAACTCCCAGAAAGTATATTTTTCAGCCACGCCTTTTTCATCTTCATATATCAGGGCAAGACGATACCGCTGGCCTGCCCATTTGTCGCAGATATCAACTCCGATATTATAATTTGCCGGTATTTCCCATTGAAAAGACCGGCGGACCTCATCATAGCTTTTCCCTTTCTGCAGCATGTTTTTCATCCTCCCTCTGTCATTTCTCCTCTAAGCGCTTCCCGCAATGTCGCCACGAACCTGTAAAAAAGCTTGTTTCTTTTTCTCAATGACCGCCTTCCAAGACTATCGAACATTTTTTCTCTCAGACCTCTTGTTATCTCCAGTTGCACACCCTCGCCGGACATGCAACGGTTACAAATATTTTCGGGATTCCGGGCATGCAGTCCCTCTTTTGCCGATACCTCGGAATTGAATCCGGCTTTTTCCAGTTCATAACATATTTTCTCCTTCAGGTTCTGATTTCTGCCACCGACAAAAACCCTGTCATCTTTTCCCTTACACCCATGAATCGAAACAACAATTTCCGCAGCTTTTGAAATTCTTATTCCTTCAGGCTCATCAAATTTATTGCTCGAAATATGTAAAACCGCATTTCCTTCCTTTTTTATCCCTTTAAAGGCGTAAAAAGCATGCTCTGCACCCGCCAGAACATCAGCAATATCAACAGTTCCGGGTTCTATGCCTCCGCCATGCGTCGCGATTACAGCAACAGGTGAATTGCCTGCCCTGGATAGTATTACATAATCCTCCCCTTCTGTTTCATGCTGCTTCAGATCATCATAATTTGAGTATCTGTCCAATTTTTAAATATGCCTCAAGTTTTTACAGTCTGAAAATCCGGAGAGTCTTTCTTTTCTTTTCGGCCTGAACATTATTTACTCCCGATAATATTCGATGCTGCGGCATAAACTCATTTTTTTACGAATCCTCCAGCACTTATTTAACGTCAACGAGATTTGAAATCCTCCTTATTGATTCGTTTATGAAACCGCTGTTTTCAATTATTACTTCTATGGCGTTACTCGGACATGCCTCGACACACCGGCCGCATCCCCTGCATGACTCTTTATTAATTACGGCACGTTGATTCTCAATATGAATCGCATCGACAAAACAGAGATTCTTTGAACAAATGCCGCATCCGATGCATTTATCGGTTATCCGGACCGATATCCCGGGCATTCTTGAAATTTTGCAGCCGATTTCAGGAGTAATTGCCGGCAGAATCTTCCACAGGCAGCAGCACGGACAGCAGTTGCATATCGTAAGAAGCTTTCGCCCGGGGCCAACACCCAGCCATACGGTATCGAGCTTGTTGCGGCCGATAAGATGAACAAGACCGGCTTCCCGGCAGCGCATTGCATGGGCAAGCGCCTCGTCGGATGTTACACGCCGCCCGAACTTGGGGTTGATATCCACCGCGGCCTCTCCCAGGAATATGCAGCCAAGATCAACGGGATAATCCCGGCAATGGGAGGATTCACGGCATATGCAGAAATCCATGATCCAGTGATAATTGGCCTCCCGTATAAAATGGTCGGCAACAAGAGATGGAATCATAAGACTTTCGGGCAGGTCAACGGATTTATTGACGGGTATTGCCCTGTCTTTTGTTAAATAGAAGATGTCATCACCGTCAAACAGGGCATGATCAATCATGCGGCCTATAACCGGATTATGCGTCAGCTTCGAGAAGAAAAACCGCCCGGAGAAAGTTTTGTTGATGAGCGTTTTTATCCAGTATGGGCTTGCCATTATCAAATTGCCTCTCTTTTAAGGTTTCCCCGGAAATAGAGCTTTTTCTGCATATCACACCTATCCCTTTTTCTCCACCCTTTTGCCGTATATCGATTAAAAGCCCTTATATTACTATCTCTGAAAAAACTCCTTTTATCCCGCCCGATAGAAAGAATTGTTTATGCACAGGATATAGGTTGACAATTCTGCAGCCTGGGCCTATAAATGAAAACGGATAATTATTAAAATTATTTTCGGTATTTATGATGGCTTGGCAAAGAGCTTTCGCATCAGGCGAACAGAGTTACTTCCAACGAACTCATCGGTTATAATGAACCGGTGGAAGTCATATGCGAACTTATACCCTTCAGGGGGGTACTAAAAATAGTCCCGTTTATCGGGGCTAAGAGAGCATATTTTAGACTTCCAGCGAGTTCGTCGAATATAGATTGCCGCAAAGCTGAATAAAATTGCTTTTTATGAGTCCAACATGTTTGACTGGCATAAACGTTCAAATACGAGGAAATTAACATGAACATCTTTATAGGGAATTTGTCGCGCGAGGCTACTGATGAAGATTTGAGAAAACTCTTTGAAGCCTTCGGAGAGGTTACATCAGCTAATGTAATAAAGGAAAAGTTCGGCGGTCAGCCGAGAGGCTTCGGGTTTGTTGAAATGTCTGCAAAAGAGGCGGCTCAGACCGCTATTACCCAGCTCAACGGCAAGGAATTCATGGGCCGGGCGCTCAATGTCAACGAAGCACGCCCACGCACAGATGATCGTGGCGGCCGCGGTGGAAGGCCGGGCGGCGGAGGCAGACGACCCGGCGGAGACAGAAGACCCGGTGGAGGCGGCAGGCCGGGCGGCGACAGGCGACCAAGATAAGATTGAAGCTCCCCGCCGCAGAGCGGTCAGGGAATGCGCTCGCGTTTCGGTTCAATATAATTGAAAAAAATCCGTGCAGAGTGGAAATAATGCACTGCACGGACATCCGTGTTATTGACCCCAACAGATTCCTCCGGCTTTACGGCACATCAGAACGGCCTCCGGCAAAAAAAGAGGCCTGATAATATGAATGACCCTTTCTCCCTTGTGAAACAACAATCAATAATTCCTCAGTTTACAGCAGGACGCTTGAATCTGATGAGCATCTGTCATTATTTTTCTGTATCTCGCCATTTATACAAGATGATACTTGCATTCCAATAGCGTATGGCTTAAAATTCAGTCGTTTTTAACATAAACCTCCTTTCCCGTATCCCTTGACCAATTTACGGACAGGAGGTTTCCTTTATATACCCGGAATTATCAGGCTTCGGGAGAACATAAGGATATTTGTTCATGAACAAAGTCTTTTCCTTAAACATCCGGCAGAAGGTTATTGTCGGACTCACGTTGTGCCTCCTTGCGATAGGTTTTATCGGCGGAAACTCATACCGATTTCTGAAAGAGATTGAGCGCAAACAGCACCTGGTTGAAATTGCCGATGATCTCAGTAATATCATACTTGAAATGCGCCGCTATGAAAAAAACTTCCTTCTCTACGGCTCAACGGATGATCTCGTTGAGAACAAGCGTTACATAAAAGAAGGCCTTAAAGTGCTTTCAACGATCGCGCCCGGGATAAAGAAATTGCAGGGAGCTCCTCAGCTTGATTTTCTTGAGGAGGGATTTATGAATTATTTAAAACTCATGGATCAAATGGCTGTTTGCGTCGTCAAGGGGAGAGAAAGCTGTGAAGATGATCTGGAAGACAAGCTCCGGTTTGAAGGAAAAAATCTTGTTGACCGGTCAATTTCTCTTGTAAGCTTTGAAAGAGAAAGGATTCTTTTGATAATAGGAACTTTAGAGAAGCATCTTCTCTTTACCTTTTTAATCTTTCTCTCGCTGGGCGGATTTTTGATCCCTTTTGTGACGAAGAAAATAATAAAGCCTCTTAGGGTAATTGAAGAGACAACACTCCAGATAGCAAACGGAAATTTCAATCCCATTCAGGATCAGAACGTATGTGATGAAACACAGCGCGTGGTTGATGCTTTCAACCGTATGGTCGGGGAACTTGAAAAGCGCCAGGAGCAGCTGGTTCAGACCAAAAAGCTTTCATCTCTGGGTATTCTTACATCAGGTGTGGCTCACCAGCTCAATAACCCCCTTAACAATATATCAACTTCCTGCCAGATTCTTCTTGAAGAGAGCGGTAAAATTAATCCCGAACTTATGCGCAAGATGCTTTCCAATATTGAGCAGGAGATCGTAAGGGCGAAAGAGACCGTGAAAGGCCTTCTGGAATTTTCACGGGACAGGGATTTCGCTCTTATTCCGGTTTCCCTTAACGACATAGTCGAACGCTCGATAAGACTTGTTTCAAGCCAGGTGCCTTCAGGGATAGAAATCAAGAAAGATATACCTAAAGATCTGATTCTCAATATAGATATCCAGAGGATGCAGGAAGTCTTTCTCAATCTCATAATTAATGCGGTTCAGGCGATTGAAAACTCCACCGGCCTTATTAATATAGCTGCACATCCGGATTATGCTACGGGCATGGCCGTTATAACAGTGGAAGATACCGGAATCGGTATTCCGGAAAAAAACTTCGGGGTGATTTTCGATCCTTTTTTCACCACAAAGGAAGTGGGGATAGGAACCGGCTTAGGCCTATCAATAGTCTACGGCATTTTGCAGAAGCATAACGGTACGATCTCGGTTGAGAGCAGGGTTGGAGAGGGTACGAGATTCATAATAAACCTTCCTCTCTATCGGCGGGCATGAAGGAGGATATGGGAATGAAGCACGCCCGGATTTTAATTGTCGACGATGAGCAGATTGCAAGAGAGAATCTCGATCTCATCCTTAAAAAGGAAGGATATGAGACCTTGCCTGTTGAAAGCGGCATAATAGCTCTGCAGGCGCTTGAAAAAACTGAGTTTGACCTAGTTATTACGGATCTTAAGATGCAGATTGTCGACGGCCTGCAGGTTCTTGAAAAAGCAAAGGAGCTGAATCCCTATACCGAGGTAATCGTCATAACCGGTTATGCTACGGTTGCCACGGCTGTCGATGCAATGCAAAAGGGCGCTTTTTATTACTTGCCGAAGCCGGTTAAAATAGATGAAGTGCGTATACTTGTGCGTCAGGCGCTTGAAAAAAGATCTCTGAGAAAGGAGGTCGCCGACCTTAAACTCCGCATAGGGGACAGGAAGGAGGTTCTCCTTGTTACGGGTAATAACCCGAAAATGGAGAGCCTGAAAAAAACAGTGGAACAGATAGCGCCGACCGACTGCACCGTTCTTATTCTCGGCGAAACAGGAACCGGCAAGGAACTGATAGCAAGAACAATCCACAGGTTGAGCAACCGTTCCGAAAAAAGATTTATGGCGGTAAACTGCGGCGCTTTTAATGAGGAACTCCTTGCGAATGAACTCTTCGGACACGAAAAGGAAGCATTTACCGGAGCGAGAGGAATAAAGAAAGGCCTCCTGGAGGCTGCAAACGGAGGAACTGTTTTTCTTGATGAAATAGGAGATATGCCGCTTTCCATGCAGGTTAAACTGCTGCGGGTGATTCAGGAGAGGACTATTATAAGGGTCGGCGGAACCGACGATGTCCCGGTTGATCTTCGCGTGATAGCTGCGACAAACAAGGATCTTGCGGGAGAGATTGAAGGAGGTTCTTTCCGGAGAGATCTCTATTACCGCCTTAATGTCATAACGCTCCATGTTCCTCCCCTGGCTGAGAGAAAAGAGAGCATTCCGGTCTTATGCAGGCATTTTTTGAGAAAGTTCTCGGACGCACAGAATAAGAATGTCGTGAATATATCCGACGATGTTTCAGATATGCTTATGAGCTACGAGTTTCCCGGCAATATCCGCGAACTGGAAAATATTATCGAACATGCGGTGGCAATGGCCGAAACGGATACTGTTGAGATGCGCCATCTTCCGGCCGATTTCCAGCAGCTGAAATTCAGGATAGCAAGCAGGCGTCAACGGGAATTTCTGACACTTGAAGAAAACGAAATGGAATATATTGCATGGGTGCTTGAACAGGTTGACAATAAAAAAAGCAAGGCCGCCGAAATCCTGGGAATAGACAGGGTCTCCTTATGGAGAAAGCTGAGAAGGTATAACCTGGATACCTGAAGAGGCCTCTGACAGACCTTTGCATAACATCAGAGATCTGTCGATAACCTCACAGAGTCCCTTGCAACACAAGTTTAACAATCCCGGGAACATCTTCAGCAAGCACAACCTCGACACTTTCCGTTACTTCCGGCTCAAGAACGGCAATATCCGGTTTGTTGCGTTCAGGAAAAACAGTAACTTTTATTCCGCCGCGTCGGGCGGCAAGAATTTTTTCACGTATCCCGCTGACGCCAAGAATCCTTCCGCTTAAGGTAAGTTCGCCGGTAAGAGCAATATCGTTTCTTGCCGGTTTTCCGGTCAGAAGGGAGATGAGGGCTACAGCTATCGTAACACCGGCCGATGGCCCGTCTTTAGGCACCGCCCCCGAAGGTATATGAATATGGATATCCCGGCCTTCGAAAAAATCGGGTTCTATTCCGAATTGCTCCGCATTGCTCCTGACAAAACTGAGGGCGGTCTGCGCAGATTCCTGAAGAACATTTCCCATCGAACCGGTCAGGATGAGCTGCCGGTTTCCTTTCATCACCGACGCTTCAATAAAGATGATCTCCCCCCCGAATTCCGTCCATACAAGACCGGTTGCAACTCCGGGCCGGCTTCCCCTTTCAGCGGTCTCGTGACTGAATTTACCTGGGCCCAGAAGCTTTTCAACCAGGGCTTCGTCAATCCTTATTTCGTCGGATCTCCCGTTCTTCTGGACTGAAAGCCTTGCTATCTTGCGGAAAATCGTTGCAATTTCACGTTCCAGATTTCGAAGACCCGCCTCCATGGTATAATTACGGATTATTCCGGAGATTGCATCATTAGTAAAATCCGCTTTCATATCCATCAATCCATGTTCTCTGAGCTGGCGGGGAATCAGATGAATTTTTGCTATATGTTCCTTCTCCTTTTCGGTGTACCCGGTGAACCGGATTACTTCAAGCCGGTCCAGCAGAGGAGCCGGAAGCCTTTCAACTACATTTGCCGTTGAGATGAACATAACTCCTGAAAGGTCAAACGGAGCATCAAGATAATGGTCGGTAAAATGACTGTTCTGCTCAGGGTCTAGAATTTCAAGAAGGACGGAAGCAGGGTCTCCGCGGAAATCCTGACCTATTTTATCGATTTCATCGAGCATGAAAACGGGATTTCTTGATCCTGCCCGCTTTATTTCATTGATAATTCTTCCCGGCATCGCACCTACATATGTTCTTCGATGCCCCCGCAGATCGGCTTCATCCCTCAGGCCCGCCAGAGAAATGCGCACAAATTTCCTTTCGAGGGCTTCGGCAATGGCTTTTCCAACCGAAGTCTTCCCGGTTCCGGGAGGCCCTGCAAAACAGAGTATGGGACTGCGGGTCATCTGCAGGTGTTTTTTCCTTTCGATGAGCTGCCGCACCGTTGCCCTCAATTCATCCAGATTGATAGGCTTGGGAAGATAATGAAATGCTCCTTTCTTTAGAGCATCCACAGCTGAAGTTACCGTGGCAAACCCGGTTATCATAACAAGCTCGGCGTTAGGGGAAACCTTCTTTGCCGATTCAAGTAGCTGCATACCGTCCATCTTTTCCATCTTGAGATCCGTCAGTATCAGGTCGATATTCCGGGTTTTAAGAATATTTACGGCTTCAAGACCGTTTGCGGCTGTGCTTACCTGATACCCTTCCTTTTTAAGTATATATTCGAGATTGTCACGCGCGATCTCCTCATCATCCACGACAAGCACATGAAAGGCCTGCAGGCTGAAAAGCGTTCTGACTGAAAGGTACTCCAGCATTCGCTCTTTTATCTTATTCAGGCCATAATGCCTTGAATCCATTATTTTTTCAGCCCGGACAAGATCAAGATTGTCATTTGTGAAATCGTGCCAGGGAAGGGACAGGAGATATTCGATATAATTGATACCTATGCTGTATTCGGGAGCTGAAGTATCCATGTTCTCCATCCGTTCCAGTTCCTTAATGGCGGCAGCATTCAGAGAAGCCGATAATCCGGCTTTTTCAACAGATGCGCGAAGATCTGAAAGTTCCTGGTTTGATTTGTCGCTTTCTTCCCTCTGCTTTTCAGGCTTTCTGGTAAAAATCATGGCATTATCCTTTCCGCTATGCAACCTTTGTATAACATTCCCTTTAAAGCCGGCCTCCTAAAAAGTCAGAATTCGGACGGCAAAGTAAAAAGTTCAAGTTCAAGGCGTCGTCCGCCAAAGTTCGTTGGCGGATGTGATGAGGCGTACTTATCGTACGCCGCAATCGCAACGGGATGAAGCTCAACGATGACACGATAGTGAAGCATCAGCGCTAATCGGACTTCCAACGAACTCATCGATTATAATGAACCAGTTGGAAGTCATATGCGAACGGATTTGAGATTTTTGGGAAACAGATTTTTAAAGAAC
>RPRI01000063.1 GCA_003818505.1 Desulfobacteraceae bacterium
TTCGACGAACTCGTTGGAAGTCTGAATATGCTCTCTTAGCCCCGATAAACGGGACTCTTTTTAGTACCCCCTTGAGGGGTGTAAGTAAGTTTACGAAATTATTCCCGTCCGGAAATAATTTCTAACTTACTAATGAGCTTTTTGGGGATTTTTTTAAATTACTTTGCTAAATCACAAAAACTCCCCGCCTGCGACGGATCAACCAGCTTGTGACTATTAACGCTCAACAATTTTAAAAATCAATTTCCCAAAAATCTCAAATTCGTTAGCATATGATTTTTACGAGTCAATCAAAATTAATTGGTGTCCATACGGGAACCTGAACGGTAACGATCAGGCATAGATATCTATTAATGCTCCCTTTTCCAAGGAATAAGATGTTTTAATCGGAACCCTATTGTCATGGATGATCAATTCATTACGGCGTTCCGGAGAAGACTGAACGGCAGAATCTTTTCGGAGGGCTATACCATTTGGTGTCTGCACCGGCACTAAAGGCCAATTATTTTTAACCTTATTAATCACTACAGTCTCACTTGCATCGAATATTGCACATCGTACTTCGAATATTGTACTTGAAACATTAAAGTACTATATAATCACACAAAGGCATTAACAAGTTAGAAATTATTTCCTGTATTTTCCAGACAGGAAATGATTTCGTAAAATAACTTACACCCCTCAAGGGGGTACTAAAAAGAGTCCCGTTTATCGGGGTTAAGTTTTAGAAAAGTCCCTTGTGAATCAGTGTTTGAAAATATTTGCACTCCAAAACACAAACAAGCATAAATTTCAAGCTCTTTTTTAACAGGGGAAAATTTTTCCCTGTTAGGTATCTGCATATGGAATATATTATCTCTTTTCTATGCCTGCCGATGTTTCACTTCCTGAGCATAATTAACTAACACATAGTAATCATAAAATATAATAATATATTTAAAACTTGGCATACCACTTGCTAAATGTATTATCAAACGTAACTGTCAAGTGAGAAGTTGCTTATCAAACTTATCAATAAAAGGCTTATGATATGAATATGAACATGATGATTGCCGGATCAATACTTAATTTCCTTCTTGGCGGATTGACCGGCGACTCAAAATCTTCCGTTCGGGAAGTAGGGCCCAATAATTTTGATTCTTTTATTAAAGAGGCACTGCTTAAAGCAGGAGAAAAAAATAGCGCATTGAATGTCCGGACACGAAATATGCTTGAAATGGGTGTAAAGAGGAACGGCATTTACCTAAAGGCCTTTAATGATGGTCTTGCGGCAAAAGGCAAATCATCTGATAAGGCCTGGATGAAAAGCAGTGATATTGATGTCCTGACAGATTTCCTACGACAATGCGGATACACTGACACTGATGCAGATCTGTTTATCGGGAAATTACTGGAGAAATATCCGGATGGGATGATTCCGCTTTCCGAATTTTTTGCCAGGGTCGAAACACCCGAGATATCCGGAGGAACGGCCTATACGTCCATAAGTTTAAATCCTTCGGTAACTCCCCGGCTTGATTCCCTCTTAAAGGATTTCGGGTTGACCCTTGAGGAGGCGGACAATACGATTAATGCCGCCCGCACCGCGGATGGCGGACTGGATCTGGACAAACTGATTACTCAGTTGAAAAAGGCCGGGAACCGGATGGAGGGAGAAAAGGGTGGAACCATCGAAGATCGTTCGTCAGTAAAAGTCTCAAAAAAACTTGAAGAATTGGGGATTCAGATACAACCTGATCCGGCAACCGGCCGGATCACGATTGATGATCTGGTTATGGGACTGGAACAGCTGAGAGACCGGGCCAATTTGAGGAGCCATGTAACAGACAACGGTTTTTCCAAAGACCATAATTTGTCCGACGGCCATGCAACGGGAAAAGGATACGACGGCAGATTAACGTATAAGATTCATCCGTCATCACGGGAGAATCAGGCAGAAGTAATAAATAATCCAGGCCAAGTGCCGCTGAATATTAAATCATCAATGGACCGTATCATTGAAAGATCGGTTGCAGCGGGTGGAGAGCTTGAACTGCAGTTACCAGCCCCTTCCGCTTTACAATTAAAATCTGCATCTCCAGGCGAAGAGAGGGAATTAGCCGGGACAGGGTATTTTTCTGAAGGAAACCGGATCTCTGCACAGGTCGGCAGAGACGGAAAACCATCAATCAATAAACAGGATAATTATAGCGGACGGATAGTAGAAGCCGGTCTGCATGAGAAATCGGACCGGATTGCCGGTTTGAATGAGGAATCAGGGCATAAAAAGGAGATGAATCCCGGGACCGACCGTGACGGATCAAAGACTAAAGCGCCTGAAATCCTTCAGGATGGTGGATACTCTTCTGTCAGGATTGAAACCTTTTCTTCGGTAATTCGCAACAGGCAGGCAGAGAGCAACTTCTTTCCGGAACATGTTGTTGAACAGCTTGGAAATCAGATTTCAAAGTCGGTTATGAGAGGAGAGAGTGTTATCAACCTGCAGTTGAATCCTCCGGAACTGGGAGCCGTTAAACTTTCGATGGAGATTAAAGGCAAGACTTTGCAGCTTGGCATGATTACCGAAAGCAACTCAGTAAAGGAAATCATACTTGCAGGCGCTCACGAACTCAGGAGCGCTCTGTTGGATCAGGGCATAAAGCTTGAAAGTATGGATATTCAGGTCGGACAGAATTTCGGAAGGTCTTTAATGAATTTGAGCGAGGGCACAGAGCGGGAACACCAGCAGTATCAGGAAGCGAACGGGAGTCTGTCCGATGGCGATGAGATTCAGGAAGATATCTTGCCCATTACCCGAAGCCTGGCGGAAAGAAACTATTTATTGGATTTAGAAGCATAATCAAACATAAAAAGAGGTGCTAATGTACACAAATTCACTCGGAACGGATTATCAGCAGTTATCTGTCACCGGCTCTGATTCATCTTCATCCGTAAAAGCAAAAAAAGATCTTGGCAAGGAGGATTTCCTTAATCTGCTTATCACTCAGCTTAAGCATCAGGACCCCCTGAATCCGATGGAAAGCCAGGAGTTTTCCGCTCAGCTGGCACAGTTCAGCAGCCTTGAACAATTATCCGGCATGAATGAGACACTTCTGGAAATACAAAAGAATCTGGAGGCAAATGAAAATGAAAATATTCTCGACTATATCGGGAAGGTGGTTAAAACCAGCGACAATACTCTGTCCGTTACGGGCGGAACTGTCGATTCGAGCGTTTATTCCTTAAATGATTCTGCCAATGTAAACATTTCCATCTATGATGCTCTGGGAGCGGAGATTCGAAGCATCAGCGCCGGATTGAAGGAAGCGGGTGAACATTCCGTGGGCTGGGACGGCAGGGATAATGATGGGAACAAGGTGGATGACGGCGTCTATTCGTTAAGAATCAATGCGGCGGATCAAACCGGTGCGTCTGTTTCATCCGATGTTTACCACACAGGAGAAGTCACCGGGGTTACTAATCAAAATAATGTTCCTTATCTCATGGTAGGGAAAAAGCTGGTATCCCCTGATCAGATTATTGAAGTTACAAAACTTAACAGTTAACAAAAAGGACTCTTAAAAAGTCGAAATTCAGACGGCAAAGTAAAAAGCTCATTATGCAAGGCGCGCGAATCTTGAGGAATGAAGCGTACTTTATGGTACGCTGCAATGACGAAAGATGAAGTGAAACACAGCAGAATGACTTTTTAAGAAGCCGTCAACAAAAAGGAGAACAGAATATGTCACTAACAAGCGGACTTTTTTCCGGAATAAGCGGCCTGAGCGCCCTGGGAAATTCAATGACTGTAATAGGCGATAATATTGCCAACGTGAACACGGTAGGATTTAAAGAAAGCAGGGTAACCTTTCAGGATGTTCTGAGTCAGACTGTTGCGACAACCGCAGGTTCGGCGCAGGTGGGGCGCGGAACATCTCTGGCTGAAATTTCAAGCAGTTTCGCCCAGGGATCTTTTGAATCCACCAATTCAAGTACGGATCTTGCTATTGGCGGTTCCGGCTTTTTTATCGTCAGGGACCCCGGGAGCGCCAATAATGAATTTTATTCCAGAGCCGGAGAATTCCGGTTCGATAAAGACGGTAATTTTGTCAACCCTTCAGGCTATATTTGCCGGGGATGGAAACTGGATGAGACGACAGGACAGGATCAGGGAACAATAACCGATATTACCATGTCCTCGTTCACATCATCTCCGTCAGAAACAAGCCTGGTTACAATGATTATGAATCTTGACTCCGGAGCAGACAACAGCTCTACAGGTTCAAATACGGCGCTTTCGGGTGTATGGGATGGGGCCGATGCTAACGGAGTATTTCTTGCCGATGATGCCTCTGTTTACCAGACAACTCTTAAGGTTTATGATTCTCTTGGGAGCACCCACGACGTAACAGTCTATTTTGATAAAGGGGAATCTGCAACAGACCCTGTGTGGGAATATATAGTCACGATTAATCCATCGGAAGATTTAAGAACCATATTACCGGCCAATGCCGCAAATACAGGGTTGCTCGCGAGGGGCACTATTGAGTTTAACGCTGCATCCGGAGATATGACGAATCTGACCTGCTCATTGAATGATGGAGACGGGACCTGGACGGATCTGACCAATGCAGATGCAACCGCAAACGGAGGATATTTTGGCGTTCCGTCCGAATTCATAGCAGGGAATCCCGTAAATATCGGGCTTAATTTCGGAACCCGTTTCAACGGCACTTCTTGGGCAAACAATGCGTTATCCACATCACAGTATTCGTCCGCTTCAACGACCGTATTTCAGTCAGCAGACGGCTATGGGGCCGGTGATCTCCAGTCGGTAAGCGTAGCCACGGACGGGGTTATTACAGGTCAATATTCGAATGGGCAGGTACTTCCTCTTTACAGGGTGGCTTTGGCCAAATTTCAGAACGATCAGGGATTGTACAAGGTAGGTGGAAACCTTTTCAGTGAGACACGGCTGAGCGGAGATCCTATTACAGGAAAACCCGGGAGCAACGGACTTGGAAGTATTTCGCCAAATTCACTGGAACAGTCAAATGTTGATCTGGCGACCGAGTTTGTCAAGATGATAACCACCCAGCGCGGTTATCAGGCAAATTCCAAAATCATTACTACGATCGACCAGATGCTGTCGGAACTTATAAATTTGAAGCGTTAGTAATATAAGATTTTCGCCTCAGACGTCATATCGTCTGAGGCGTATCCGGGCACAGGTAACAAATCTGTTTTTATTTCTCACTCTTTTTTGATTCCAAATCGGGGCGGATGTCAAATTCATGACATCCGCCTCATATCTTTGACGACAAGCGCCTTTTAAAAATTTCACAGTCCTTCATATCTAACATTCTATAATAACAGCATTATAATAACCATTCAAGTATATCGGCAGCAACCCTTGAGATTGGCATAAAGGTTGCTGTTATTAAAATTGCAACTGCCCAGGTGGATAGGCTGCAGTCTGTCGCCTAAAAGCCGACAGCCTGAACAACCTGAATAGTAAGTTAAAATTAAGATTAAAACGAGAGCCTCGTTTTTGAATACCGTCAGGAGATAATATGGATATAGCTACCGTCGCAGGTATAATTTCAGCGTTCGGACTTGTGTTGGCTGCAATTTTCATGGGCGGCGGATTAGGACTATTTGTAGATGTTCCGTCGATAATGATTGTCTTCGGAGGCACTCTGGGCGCAACGATGATCAACTACCCATTGAGGCAGATATTTGGGGTTTTCAAGGTTGTGAAAAACGCATTTTTCACAAACAATATACCGAATAAAGATCTCATTATGATGTTTGTTGAATTTGCATACAAATCAAGGAAAGAGGGCATCTTGGCTTTGGAGAACGAGATCGATAAAATGAAAGAGGGTTTTTTGAAAAAAGGATTGGGACTTTCCATTGATGGTATTGAACCTGGTGCGATCATAGATATCCTCGAAACGGAGATTGATTTTATTAAAAGCCGGCACAGCCTTGGAGCTGAAATATTTACCACAATGGGATCATTCGCGCCTGCTATGGGGATGATAGGGACTCTCATCGGACTGATTCAGATGCTCCAGTCGATGGATGACCCCGGTAAAATAGGTCCGGCAATGGCGGTTGCTCTGATCACCACTTTTTATGGAGCGCTCCTTTCCAATATCGTATGTCTTCCCATTGCAGGAAAACTCAGAACACGCAGCAAAGAAGAAATGTTATCGAAAGCGATGATGATTCAAGGCATCATATCGATTTCAAATGGGGATAATCCCAGGATTCTGGAGCGGAAACTCAAGGCTTTTGTGCCGATAAATCAGCAATAGAAACCAGGTTGAAGGGAAACAGGCTGAAGTGGGTAAAAGAAAAAATAATACCGAAGAAGGTCCGGGCAGAGATGTTGGGATGGTTGTCGGCGTCTCGCTGTTTCTTATTCTTCTAACGTTTTTTATTCTGCTAAATTCCTTAGCGAAACAAGATGGCAAGAAAATGCGTAATGCCGCTGCGTCTATCGCAGGATCTTTTGGGGGCGGGGAGGGAGACTCATCCCCGACGAAGACCGTGAGTTCAACAATGCCATCTTCGCCTCCGATCTCTGCGTTGGAAGCAGATATTGAAAGGCTGATAACCGGTATGGACAGGGAAATAAATAAATATGCCGATTTAAAAACAGGAAAAGGCGGAGAAATCCTGACCATAGGGGAGAAAGCATTGTTTCACCAAAACAGTCATACGCTCACCCCCGGTTCATTTGTCCTCTTAAAAACGCTGGCCGATTTTATCAATCAGGGGCAATATCCGGTGGAAATTATCGGGCACACGGACAATCTTGATGCTGAAGAAAAAGGATATCGGTCAAACCGGGAACTGTCGAGCTTGATGGCAATTCAGATTCAAAAATATTTTATTGAAGAATGCAGGGTGAGGCCGGACAGAATAACGGCCTGTGGATACGGGAGCGAGAGGCCAATTGTATCAAACGATACGTCCGAATCGATGGAGCAGAACAGGAGGGTTGAAATTGTATTCAATAACGAGTTGCCTGTTCATGCAGCAAAAATATACACTGAATCACCTTCGGGAATCTTTACCTATAAGAGATTTAATTTCAGGGTTTATTGAAATGGGAAAAAGTAAAAAGAGAACCGACGAAAGCATGGCAATTAACCCGGATACCTGGATGGTGACATTTTCAGACCTTATCTGCCTGATGCTCACTTTTTTTGTCATGCTTCTGACAATGTCTTCCATAGAACGGAAAGCTCTTAAAGACACGTTCAGTTATCTTCAGTCATCAACCGGAACGGTTGAATATTCAGGGAACAGGAAAACCAAGATTTTATCGGAATTTATCAATAAATATTCTGAGAAGAGAGATAAAACAGCAATAAGCCGGGAACAGTATGAGGCTCTTCGTCAATCATTCGGCGATTCAGACGAAGCTATGAGGAATGCAAAAAATGCGGTAAAAAATATCAGCAGGTTAATAGACATTAAAGAAGATGAACGCGGCCTTGTATTCTCTTTTCAGGAAAACATCTTTTTTGAGGCAGGAAAAGCAGGGATCAGAAAAGAAAATTACGAATTCCTCGACTCGATCTCTGATGCCATTGATTTCTGCTCAAATGATATTTTAATCATGGGCCACGCCGATGATGTCCCTCTGCACAGCGGGGAGTATGAGTCGAACTGGGAACTTTCAGCGGACAGAGGTCTTGTCACGCTGGATTATTTTATCCGAAACAAGCGATTGGCCCCGACCCGTTTTTACGTGGGGGGTTATGGTTCATACAGGCCGTTGTTGCCGAATGACAGTCCGGAAAACAGGTCTTTAAACAGAAGAGTTGAGATAATTTTTAGAGATAAAAAGGAGCGATAAATGGATGAAGATACAAAAAAGGATAAAGAGGCTGCAAAACAGGATCCTCCTCCCAAAAAAAAATCGATAATCCTGTGGGTGATTATAGGTTGTGCCGTCGTGGTTATTGGGATCGGTGGTTATTTCGGGTGGACTCTGTTTGCAAAAAAAGGAGCAAATGAGCACGATGATAAGACGAAAATATCCGAAGTCGCTGAGAAGAACAAGCCGGAAGATGTTCGGATTATTTATTCTCTTGAACCATTCATCGTGAACCTGATGGACAACACCGGATCAGGCAAAAGATATCTTAAGGCTACTATTGAGCTTGAAGTCGGTGGTGAAGAGGAAAAGAAGAAACTGGAGAGTTATAAAACCCAGATGAAAGATACTATCCTGATGCTCCTCTCCAGCCGGTCTTTTGAGGAGATCAAAACGGTGGAGGGTAAGCTCGATTTGAAACAGGCGGTTCTGTTCCAGATCAATCAAATGGTGGGCGAAAATATCGTAAAAAGAATATATTTTACCGAATTTGTAGTTCAATAAGGATAATCATGGCAAATGTCTTATCACAGGAAGAGGTCGATTCCCTGCTCGGTGGAATAGGTGAAGGGAAGGTCGAAACAGAGACCGGCGCTCCTGAAATCGAGGGTTTCATCAAGTCTTATGATTTCAGTAAAAAAAATCTTCCAGTTCATCTTCGGCTGCCTGCATTGGGAATGATTAATGAACGCTTTATTAACCTTGTAAACGAAAGCCTTTCAACTTCCGTTGGTTCGGTAATTGATGTCAGTGTTGCCGAAATTGATTCGGTCAAGTTCGGTGATTTTTGCCGGTCGCTTCCGGTGCCGGCGAGCCTGAATATTCTCAAAATGGAGCCGTTGAGAGGTTTTGCCCTCCTCGTTTTCGAAGGGTGGCTTGTTTTTGCGTTTGTAGATGCCGTATTTGGGGGAAAGTGTGCGAGACATGTAAAGCTGGAGGGCAAAAGCTTTACCGCTATTGAAGGAAAGATAATCAGCAGAATCGTAAACATCGTACTGGGCGACCTGCAAAAGGCATGGTCGGATATCCATGAGTTGAAAATGACTTGCATGAGGTCTGAGATAGATCCGCAATTTGCCGGGATTGCCAAGCCTAATGATATGATTATTGCGACCAAGTTCAATGTAAATGTAGGCAATTTTACAGGAGGGATGACGGTATGCCTGCCCTACGTAATGATTGAACCCATCAGAAAAAAGCTTTGTGACAATTATAAGGGTGAAAAACTTGAAATTGATCAGACCTGGCGGAGACATATCGAAAGTAAAATACAGGAACTGGCCGTCAACCTCAGATGTACCCTGGGTACATTGAAGATAACCGGCCGTGAATTGCTGGAGATGAAAACGGATGACGTGTTTCTGATGAATCAGAAAATAGATGATCCGGTTCTTGTAAGTGTTGGTAACACAGCAAAATTCAGAGGGTTTCTGGGGTCCACGAATAATAAGAAAGCTGTAAAAATATCAGAGAGAATAACTACGGAGTAAAAAAATGAACGAAACCGATAATAAGAAAAGCGGTAACAAATTGGCAACACAGGCCGCGGGAGAGCCCGGAATCAATCAAAAATATGACATCGATCTTATTCTTGATATACCGCTTGATGTGCGTGTTGAACTTGGTCAGGTCAAAATGATTGTCAATGACCTGCTCCAGCTGGGACAAGGGTCCATAGTTGAGCTGAATAAACATATCAGCGAACAGGTCGATGTGTTTATAAGCGACAAACTGATTGCAAGGGGCGAAGTTGTGGTCGTGGAAGAAAAACTTGGCATACGGTTGACGGATATAATCAGTCCGACGGAACGGGTTAAATCTCTGGTGTAAGGGGGTATGCCATGAATGGAGCATTTGAAATCGATCTTTTGAGTACTGGCCTGAAAACAGCGGGGATGCTCTTAATAGTGCTGGCGCTGCTGTTCGGCGTTCTTTACATCATTAAAAGGTTTTCATTTTTTCAAAGAGCATCCGGAGGCGAACCGCTCATCAAAGTTCTTTCAACAAAGCATCTGTCGCCTAAAGAAAGAATCGAGGTGCTCGAAATATCGGGTGAAAAAATCGTTGTGGGAATTTCGGCAAATAACATTACTTTTTTAACTAAACTAAAAGACAGTGATGAACAGAACAAATAAACACACAGATAAAAGAATACATTCGCAGTTAAGGGAAAAGAGCGTCAAGATCATATTATATTCACTTGCCGCTTCAGTTGCCATATGCCTTTTCGCGGTAGGCAGCACTATCGCTGCAGATATTGCTTTTCCATCATTGCGCATAGGCGTTGAATCAGGTGATAATCCGGCTGAAATGTCGGTATTGCTCCAGATCCTGTTCATGCTGACGGTGCTCAGCCTTGCGCCGGCAATTTTAATAATGATGACGCCCTTCACCAGGCTGGTTGTCGTATTTTCCTTTTTGAGACAAGCTCTCGGAACTCAGCAAACCCCTTCCAATCAGATTATAGCCGGTTTATCGCTGTTTCTGACTTTTTTTATCATGATGCCGCAGTGGCAGGAGATTAATACCAACGCTTTGCAGCCCTACCTGGACGAGAAAATATCACAGGAAACGGCCCTGAAGGAAGCGATGGCGCCGATCCGGCGATTCATGTTGAAACAGACACGGGAAAAGGACTTGGCGCTGTTCGTGAAGATGTCGAAAAATGAAAAACCGAAAACGCCGGAGGATATCCCGACATCCGTTATCATTCCGGCTTTCGTGATAAGCGAGCTTAAAACAGCGTTTATAATAGGTTTCGTCCTGTTTGTTCCTTTCCTGGTTATTGATATGGTTGTGGCAAGTGTTCTGCTGAGCATGGGAATGATGATGCTTCCGCCGATTCTGATTTCTCTGCCGTTCAAACTGATGCTCTTTGTTCTGGTTGACGGATGGAATCTTATTGTCGGTTCGATGGTTAGAAGCTTTTTATAGGAGAGAAGATATGACATCTGAATTCGTGATCACATTTGCGCAGGAAGCGATTAAAACGACAATACTTGTTTCAATGCCGGTTTTGCTTATAGGGCTGGTTGTGGGGCTTATTATCAGTATCTTTCAGGCTGTCACCCAGATTCATGAAATGACTCTGACTTTTGTGCCCAAGATACTGGCTATTCTGCTTGGACTTCTGGTGTTTGGAAGCTGGATGCTGGAACTTCTGACCAGGTTTACAATGAACACGATTGAACAGATACCGCTTTACATTAAGTGAGAAGCCGATAATGGATCTGGTTAACCTGCAGCATGATGAAATTAAAGTATTCCTTTTCATACTTATAAGGGTAGGAATTATTTTGTTCCTGCTTCCTTTCTTTAATTCGAGGGTAATACCCGTATTGACCAAGGCAGCGCTGTCGCTCATATTAACAGTGCTTCTTTTCCCCGTCAGCGGCCCTCACATAGGAAATTTTCCCGGTACATTATGGGGAATGTCCGGTTTGATAGCAGGGGAGTTTATTATCGGCATGATTTTAGGATTGCTTGTTCAGATGTTCTTCGAAGGCGTCCGCATGATGGGCCAGCTGGCTGGAATCGAAACAGGTTTTTCCATAGCAAATGTTTTGGATCCTCAAAGCGGTGCGCAGTCATCCATCTTGTCCAACATGGCATATTTGATATCCCTCGTACTTTTTCTGATCTTAAACGGTCATCATATAATATTAAACGCAATCAGGGAGAGTTTTACAATTATCCAGCCCGGTTCGGTGAATATTGGCAAGCAGGTCTTTAACGGATTACTGCAGAGTTCCGGCGACATGTTCGTCATAGCCATTCAGATCAGCGCTCCTGTGGTTGCCGCTGTTTTATTTGTTCAGGTGGCTTTCGGTTTGATTACAAGGCTGATTCCACAAATGAACGTCATGGTTGTGGCTTTTCCCGTACAGATAGTAACCGGTCTGCTGTTTTTCGGTATTTCACTGGGAGTAATGTCGCACTTTATGGAAAGGTATGTGGGAGGTTTGGACAGGCAGTTAATAAATATGATGGCGTTGATAAAAGGATAACTCATGGCCGAAGAGACCTCTGAAGAAAAAACCGAGAAACCGACGCCCAGAAAGAGAGAAGAAGTCCGGGAAAAGGGAGAAGTGGCAAAAAGCAGGGAGCTTGCTTCAGTGGCCGTCCTCCTGTCAGGCCTCTTTACAATTGTAATCTTCGGTTCCTATGCATCTTCCCAAATTCAGGAGATCATGAGAAGTATGTTCTCCAATCCTGCTCTGAACGATCAGACGATTCACGGTTTCATGGCATTTATTCAGCAAGCCGTTCTTGCATTTATACTGATAATAGGTCCTCTTCTGGCGGCTGTTTTTATCGCGGCCGTTTTATCCAATGTTATGCAGGTTGGTTTTATGCTGTCCGGAGAACTGATAAAACCCAAGCTTTCGAAGCTGAGTCCGGTAAAGGGACTGGCAAGGCTGTTTTCCGTGCAATCACTGGCGGAACTGGTCAAATCATTGCTGAAATTGGTTATTGTCGGTGTTACGGCATATCTAACCATAAGCAAAGAGATGGAAAGTGTCGCTCTGACAGGGGAGATGGAGCTTAACTCCATTTTTTATTATATCCTTATCACCTTTTTTAAAATTTTTCTCAAATGTTCGCTTGCCATGGTTGTCCTGGCTGCAATTGATTACGGTTTCCAAAGATGGGAATTTGAGAAAAAGATCAGAATGACAAAACAGGAGATCAAGGATGAATATAAAAAATCGGAAGGGGATCCGCTGATCAAATCCAGGATAAAGAGCATTCAGCTGGAAATGGCCAGAAAAAGAATGATGCAGGCGGTTCCCAAAGCGGATGTAGTTATCACGAACCCGACTCATTATGCAGTGGCCCTTAAGTACGACAGCCTTAAAATGAACGCTCCCAAAGTAACGGCCAAAGGCGCCGGCGAAATAGCCGGGCGGATAAAAAGCCTTGCGAAAAAGCATAATATTCCGATTGTCGAAAATAAGGAACTGGCCCGAAATCTGCACAAACTGGTTGAAATCGGTCAGGACATTCCGGCGGATCTTTATCAGTCGGTTGCCGAGGTACTGGCATATATATATAAACTGAAACGCAATTAATAGGGCGGAGGCCGGTTTAAAAACCGTCACTACCTGATAACTGCATAAATGAGGTTAATAAAATGGAAGAAGTTCTTGGAACAAAAATACGCATGGTGTCATCCAGTGAAATGATCACAGTCGTTGGCGTAATTGCAGTTCTGCTTGTCATGATCATTCCTTTACCCCCGATGCTTCTTGACTTTCTTCTTGCAACCAATATAACGCTATCGATTACAATCCTGCTGATTTCCATGTTTACCATTAAGCCGCTTGATTTTTCCATTTTTCCTACAGTGCTGCTTTTGACGACACTTTTCAGGCTTTCTCTCAATGTGGCATCCACCCGCTTGATACTTCTGCACGGAAATGAAGGAGTTCATGCTGCCGGAAAAGTCATCATGTCGTTCGGGAATTTCGTGGTCAGCGGTAATTATGTTGTCGGCTTTATCATTTTTACTATCCTTATCATAGTAAATTTCATAGTAATCACCAAGGGCGCATCCAGGATAGCCGAGGTGGCCGCAAGATTTACACTCGATGCGATGCCCGGTAAACAGATGAGTATCGACGCGGATTTGAATGCCGGAATTATTGATGAAAATGAGGCGAAAAAACGCAGGGCCACGATCGCCCAGGAAGCGGAATTTCACGGTGCGATGGATGGAGCGATTAAATTTGTCAGGGGAGATGCCATAGCAGGCATAATAATAACAGCAATCAATATCGTCGGCGGATTCATTATCGGCGTTTTTCAGAAGCAGATATCCATAGCTGATGCCGCTACAAATTATACCCTGTTAACGATCGGCGATGGACTGGTATCACAAATTCCCGCGCTCATAATATCAACAGCGGCCGGCATAGTCTTAAGCAGATCCGGGTCTAAAGATACCATGGGCAAAGAGTTCGGCAGGCAATTCCTGAATTATCACAAGGCGGTTTATATGTCGGCCATGGTCATATTTCTGTTTGGACTGATACCTGGCTTGCCGCATTTTTCATTTATAATACTTTCCCTCATGATTGGAGGGTCGGTTTATTTATTCAGGCGTAAAGAGCAGGCCTTTCAGACTCAGGAGATCAATAAAAGCAAAAAGAAAGAGGTCGAAGCCGGTCCTGAAATAGTGGAACACCTTTTATTGGTTGATCTTCTGGAGCTGGAAGTCGGATACGGCCTGATCGGACTTGTTGACAAAGATCAGGGCGGTGAGTTTTTGGATAAAGTCCGGTCAATCCGGCGGCAGTTTGCCATTGAGCTTGGTATTGTTATACCCCCGATTCATATCCGTGACAACCTGCAGCTGAAATCATCTGAATACCGGATTCTCTTAAAAGGAGTAAAAATTGCGGGAGCTGATCTGATGGTTAATCATTTTCTGGCTATGGATCCGGGTGATGTTGCCAGGAAAATCGAAGGGATCAATACTTATGAACCATCTTTTAACCTGCCGGCAGTCTGGATTCCAGGGGCGAAAAAAGAAGAAGCCAAGCTTGCCGGTTATACGGTCGTCGATAATGTGACGGTAATGGCGACACATTTGACGGAAGTGCTCAGAATGCACTCAGCGGAACTTCTGGGACGTCAGGAAGTTCAGAATTTACTGAACAACCTGAGCAAATCCTATCCAAAAGTTGTTGAAGAACTGGTCCCGGGCTCGCTTTCGCTGGGCGGTGTGCAGAAGGTTTTACAAAACCTTTTGAAAGAACAGGTGCCGGTCAAGGATATGCTGACCATAGTTGAAACACTCGCCGACTATGCTCCGCTGACAAAAGACACCGAACTATTGACGGAATATGTCAGGCATAAACTGGCCAGATCAATCATCAGCCCTTATCTGGGTGAGGATGGCCGTCTGAGCCTGATAACGATGTCTCCTGAGATCGAAAATATTCTTCTGAAAAATATTCAAAAAACGGAACATGGTTCATATCTTGCAGTAGATCCTAAGACAGCTGACCAGCTTTTGGAATCAATTAAGGAGGAGTCTGAAAAAGCGATGATGAAGAATATTCAGCCCATTATACTGACATCACCCACATTACGCAGACATCTGAAAAAACTGGTGGAATATTTTGTTCCTTCACTGAAGATACTGTCACACAGTGAGCTGTTAAGCGACATGAAGTTCAAATCTATAGGAGAGGTTGGGTTGAGCCGTGCAAATTCATAAGTACAAGGCTAAATCAGTGAGTGCGGCGATTGCCATGGTTAAGAACGAACTGGGGCCGGACGCGATGATATTATCTTCAAAAAAATTGAACGATAAAGGGAGCGGTCATCTTTTTGAAATAGCAGCGGTTGCTTCATATGCAAACACCTTGGATCAGAATTCAGATTCATTCGACGGATTCAGGTCGGAACTGATGAGCATAAAGGAGATGATTTATATTCTTAGCCATTCGGAAGGAATGATGGAAAAGACGATGTTGAAGCCGGAGACACTGACTCTTTACTCAAAAATGCTCAGAAACGGTATTAATGATCATTATGCAAGGGCATTCCTTGAGCAGGGAGGAGCGTTAAACGATTATTCTCCGGAGTGTTTTAAAACAGTCCGGGAAGAAACCATCAGGAAAATAATGGAAAAAGTCGAGATTCACAAGTTTTTTGAAACAATTAATAAAGGGCGGATTATCACCGCGCTTGTTGGAACCACAGGTGTCGGAAAAACGACGACGATCGCAAAGATTGCCGCGCGTTTGTCGCTTAAATACAAAAAAAAGACCGGCCTGATTTCGATAGACAGTTATCGAATTGGAGCGATGGAGCAGCTTAAGACATATGCAAATATTCTTGGTATTCCATTTTTCCCCGCGTTTAACAGGAAAGATCTGGTTGCCGCGCTTGAAAGGCTGAAGAATATGGATGCAGTCTTGATCGATACCGCCGGGCAGAGTCAGTATGACGGTAAGAGAATTGAGGAGCTTAAAAACATGATGACTGATGATTTAAACATCCAGTCTCACCTGCTTTTGAGCGTGTCGACAACCGAGGAGGAAATGAACAAAACGGCGGAAAAATTCAGCCCTCTGAAATTCTGGAGTTATATTTTTACAAAGCTGGATGAAGCCGAAAAGTGCGGATCAATTATCAATCAGTTGATGAAAAAACAGCTTCCTATATCATATTTGACAACCGGTCAGAATGTTCCGGAAGATATCGAGGAAGCGACAAAAAGCAGTATATATAAACTTTTATTCAGTAACAATTAATAGGATGAATCAGGGAACAGGGAGCACCGGTAAGCGACAACTGGAAACAGGTAATCGGCAACTGGTAACAGGAGAACCATAACACAATGGATCAGGCAACACATTTGAGAAAGTTGGTGGAGAGCGAGTCCAAAAGCATATACAAGCTAAAAAGAGACGGAACAGTTGGATCTAACCCGGGTGCAAATGAACCCAAAGTGATTGCCGTTTCCAGCGGGAAGGGGGGGGTGGGCAAAACGAATGCGGTAGTGAATCTTGCCATCGCATGCCAGCGAATGGGGAAACGGGTTTTGATTTTCGATGCCGATCTCGGGCTTGCCAATATAGATATTATATTCGGCCTCAATCCTAAGTATAATATCGAAAATATTATCAGCGGGGAAAAGGATCTGTCCCAGGTTATAGTTCACGGACCTGAAGGCGTTGATGTTATTCCTGCAAGTTCGGGAGTCCAGGAGCTTACACAGCTTACCGAGGGTCAGAAAATAAATCTGTTGAATGAATTTGATATGTTGAACTGCATGTATGATGTTTTGCTGATAGATACCGGAGCCGGTGTGTCATCAAATGTAATATATTTTAATCTGGCTGCGGAAGAGAGAATGGTTGTTGCGACTCCTGAGCCCACATCTGTGACTGATGCCTATGCGCTCATAAAGATATTGTTTTTTCAGTACGGAGTAAAAAACTTTCATCTTCTGTTGAATATGGTGAAAGATGAAAATGAGGCTAAATCTGTTTACGGAAACTTCAGCAAGGTTGTGGCCAGATTTATGGGAGGCATATCAATTGAATATGCCGGATTCATACCGCATGACACTTTATTAAGGGATTCGGTTGCCCGCAGAAAACCGGTTATGTGTGCCTATCCGGAAGCTGCTTCAAGTGATAGTTTCAAAGTAGTGGCCGGTTATCTGATGAACAGGCAGAATAACAGGCGTAATGACGGGAATATTAAATTTTTTTGGAAAAGACTTATGGCCGGAGCGATAAATGTTGACAACAGGATCGGAAATTAATCGATATTTGGAAGCTTCTCAAATTAACTTTGAAGAAGATAAAACTAGGCGCAGAGAAGAATTGATCATGAAATATGCGCCGCTGGTAAAATATGTTGCCGAAAGACTGGCGATCAGGATGCCTTCGCATATTTCCAAAGACGATTTGACTAGCGCCGGTATATTGGGGCTGTTTGATGCTATTGATAATTATGATTCAAGCAGAGGGATCAAGTTTGAAACATATGCATTTTACAGAATAAGAGGTGCGGTACTGGATGAGATGAGGAAACTGGATTGGATTCCAAGATCGGTCCGCAAAGAGGTTCAGGGAATTGAAGCAGCCATAACTGCTGTTCGGCTAAAACTGGGACGAGACCCTGAGGATCATGAGATTGCTTCAGAACTGGGGGTCAGTCTTGAGTCCTACTTTAAAATGATTGACAAGGCCAATGGGATTAATCTGTTGAGTCTGGATGAATCCGTGAACGGTTCCTCTGTTGCAGCTGTTAACAAGATGGAATCGAAGACTCCATCGCCGCTCGACGAATTGAACAGAAATGAAGTTAAAAGAGTAATAGCTGATGCCCTGTCAATGCTGTCTGCAAAAGAACAGATGGTCGTCTCGCTCTATTATTTTGACGAGCTGACGTTAAAGGAAATCGCAGGAGTAATGGGGTTGACCGAGTCGCGGATATCCCAGATACACTCAAAGGCAATCATCGTTTTACGTTCAAAATTAAAGTCTTATTACGGATGTTGAACATGGATTCCAAGGATCAATACAGGCAGGAAGAAAAGTTTACCGGAAACGATCCTGATTTATCAGGTGGTAAAAAGGAAGAAACAGCCAGTGAACAACACGCGCGCTTTACTGATAAAAAAAATAAATTTAAGAGAAACATCACAGGTCTGGTTATTCTGGCGATATGCCTTGCTTCATTGACAACTTACAGCGTCATTCACAAAGAACCGGAAGTAAAAGATATCAAGGTGCAGCAGGAAAAGATATCAGCGACCGTTAAAGACAGGTCGCTGGTTTATCCGTTTATTGTCCCTTTTGAACACACTGCAGAATATACATATATTCTTGTGGAAGTAACATTCGATGTTCCGGATAAAAAATTATATGGCGAAATGACTGAGAAACAAAACCGGATCAGAGAGGCAATATATGATATTCTGCTGAACGAAGTTGAAAGGACGAAAGCAATACCATCACCGGCGGAAATAAAAAAACACATATACATGGAAGTCAACGCTCTTCTGAAAAATGGGAATATAAAAGATGTGTTTGTTACAAAATTCATAGCTGTTTGATGACTGACCAAAAAGGTTGATAAATGTCCGGTACGACCAATATGAATATCGTTTTAAGCCAGGGAACTGCGGTCAAGGAAGTGCATAACGTAAGAAAACAGAGCCTTGATTTAAACCAGCAGTATGTTGTTCAGCACGCTGAAATTTTGAGAAAAGAAGATAAAGAAAAGGTGCCGGAACCCCGATTGGACTATAAAGTTGAAATCAATAAGGATAATCAAATGAAAAACATGAAGGATCGCAAAGAAGGAGAAAAAGACTGCGAGGAAGAAACTCCTGATGAAGAAACAGAACCCTCGGGTGATCATCTTATAGATATTACGGTGTAATATAATTGTTAACAGAGGTCAGGGGCAAGGGATCGGGGAACAGGAATTTCCCGGCAACAGATCCCCGATCCCTGATTTTTTCAACTTCCAACGAGGTTGTCGAATATAGATTGCCGCAAAGCAGAATAAAATTGCTTTATACGAGACCATAATGTTTGATCTGAAATATTTAATTGTCATTTTAATAGGCATTGATTTTGTTCTTCTGGGAATCTGTGTATTCCTTATCAGGAAAATCAGATTAATACCTAAGGCAGAGGTATTTGAACAGGGAATAAGCCTTTTCGAATCCTTGATAGGTGATGCTGACAAGGTAAGCGGACAGTTTAAGGACCAGATCAGGATCAAATACAATCTGATCAAAAAACTCAGCATGCAACTGGACAACCGGATTGATCATCTTAATGTCATGTTAAACAGGGCCGATACATTACTGGCAAAGGAGATTGGGCTTCTGCAGGCCGGTGAGCAGGCAGAATCGTTTTCCCATCGGCAGAATGAAATTATTGAAATGGCCGGCAAAGGATTTAAAGTCGAAGAAATTGCAAACAGGCTTTTAATACCGAAAGGCGAGATAAAACTCGTGCTTGATTTAGTGGCTGTCCGTAAAGAAAGACTTAAAGAATAGGCCGGGAAATATTGAATTCTAATTAGTGTCCATCCGGAAATGGCCCTTTTGTGCGATCTCTGTGTCAATCTACGGGATTACTTGTGCGGCATACATTGCGTATGCCTCCTCGCAATCCCTTGATTTCCTTGAGCTTGCCCAAAATTGCCGATTTCCGAATTGGAAACGCGATAGTGTCTATCATTAGTTTCCGGATAGACACTAATTAGTGTCCATCCAGAAACTAGAAGTTATTTCAAAACCTTGGATCAGGTTTGAGAGCAAGGCGCAAGCCGATGAAAAAGCGCAGCATACACGTCAGTATGTGAGCATTTTGAAGAGGCTTGCAACACAGCTATCAGACCTCAGGCGGGGTTTTGAAACGACTTCTAATTATTAAAACAGAGGTATCTCTTGATCGGGCTCGATAATTTGTCGTCTCTTAACATTTCAATTATTTCCGGAAAACAGAAAGGCTCCGGAGAATCTTCCGGTTTTGTTGAAAACGAAATTATCAAAGGGAAAGTTCTTGAAGTTCTCGATTCGGAAACAGCTATCCTGCTTATAAATGGGCGGAATTATACCGCCGGGACAAGAATCCGGCTTAAATCCGGCGACCTTCTGGAAATGAAAGTAAAAGAATTATTACCCGTTCCGGTTCTTACTCCGGTTGATACCCGGCATGACAGGCCAGGGATATCCAATGTTTCCGTCATACTCTCGGCTCTGAAAGAAAATCTATGGAAATCGGTTTTTGATAAAATCAATGCCGGTGGAAATTTAATAGCGGAAAAAGCGTTATGGAATCAAATTGCAAAGGATTTACCGGGGAAGTTACTAAACGATGGGAATCCGGAATCTTTGCGAAAAATGATCGAAAATTCGGGTATATTCTGGGAAGCTAAGTTAAAAAATATTACCGGACAAAAGGCAATTGACAGCAATCAAATCAGACAACTTATCGACAGTGATCTGAAAGGATTACTTTTAAGGCTCATTTCGGAAACTGATGGTGAGTATCCCGATGCCCAGCGATTGCTCTCTGCAATGAAAAACATGCAGATTCTGGATCGTTTGGGATTTGAACAGGATGGAAAGATATTCATTCCTCTTCCGGTTGTAATCCCTGACGGCCATTTTATGATAGTCCAGCTCCTCTTGCAGTTTCCGCAAAAAGAAGAAGAAGGCCATGAAGATTCAGCCGAAGGGAAGCGTCCGTTGAAGATATCTTTATTACTGGAATTATCAAAACTGGGGCCGATCCGGGCCGACTTCGCCATTAAGGGAAAAATGATTGAGGGAGTGTTTAAAATTGCTGTCAGGGAGACCCTTAAGCTGGTCGAAAGCGGTATTCCCGAATTTGGGAAAAGTCTTGAAGAGAGAGGGTTTATAATTCAAAGCATCGGGTGCATGCTGAAAAAATCTGAAATTGTAACACAGCCGCTTTTAATGGAAATGATTCAAACAGAGGATAACAATATCAACCTGGTGGCATAGATGACTTCCCGTAAAGAATACGATAAAGCTGTAGCATTAAGGTATAAACCAGGATTGGAACGGGCGCCACGGGTAATTGCGGCGGGTAAGGGGAAGATTGCAGAAAAGATTATCCGGATTGCAAAAGAGAATAATATCCATGTGCACAATGATCCGGATCTGGTTGAGATGTTATCCGAACTTGAATTAAATAGTGAGATTCCTCCTGAACTGTATGTGGTTGTCTCGGAAATACTCGTTTTTGTCTATTCCCTGAACCGGAAAGGAATGTCAGGATAGGCAAATATTTCCCCTTTGACAGGAATAGAGGCCGGCCTTATCCAGTCTGTCATATCAATAATTATGGCATATATAAAAAAAGCAACCCGTTTTATGCTGATTAAGAACATGAAGAACACAAAGTGAACCACATCGAAAATATTATATATTTTTTAATGTTTTATGTTTTTGCGATCTTCAAACTGAAAACAAAGCCTGTTATGAACAAAGCAATCTCCATTGAAGAAAGGAAATATTCAGATCGGTTCCGATCTGGCACTAAAATTGCTGTAAATATCTGTAACATGCAATGACAATATTAATCGAGGAGAAGAAAAATTGATATCAGGCAATTACGGGTTAATTGACGGTTCTTTGATACAACAACTTCGGTTTGATACTCTTTCTAATAATCTGGCAAACGTCAACACAAATGGATTTAAAAAAGATATTCTTGCGTTTGACGAAGCTCTCTCTATGAAGATATTGACCGCCGTTGATTTCTCTCCGGGTCCTGTCGTCAGTACTGGTAACAAGTTTGATGTTGCGCTGAACGGTCCCGGTTTTTTCAAGATCCAGACGCCATCCGGAATCAAATATTCGCGGGATGGCGCTTTCAGCCTCAGTCGGGACGGAATGCTGGTAAATCATAATGGCGATCAGGTGCTTGGACAAAACGGGCCTATTACGTTAAGCGGCGGGGATCTAAGCATAGGTCGTGACGGACAAATCAGCGAGAACGGCAGCCCCGGTGATAAATTGCTGGTTGTAGATTTTAAGGAGCCGCAGCTTCTCAAAAAAGAGGGTATGAATTATTATGTTTACGGTGGAAAAGAACAAGACATCCTGACTGCTGAAAAGGTGGATGTTCAGCATAAATATATAGAAAAATCCAACGTGAACGTAACGGAAGAGATGATTAGAATGGTTGATTCTTTCAGGGCGTTTGAATCCATCCAAAAGGCAATTCAGAATACGGACGAAATTACAAGTAAGTTGGTCAACGACCCTGAATTATTGTAATTAAAGAGGAGGCATTTATGTTGCGTGGAATGTGGTCGGCGGCATCCGGAATGAGCTCCAATCAAATGATGATTGATGTCATTTCCAATAACCTGGCAAACGTCAATACTGTGGGGTTTAAGAAAAGCAGGCCGGATTTTCAAGATCTTATGTATCAGACCTTGAGTCCGGGGGGATCGAGAACATCCTCGGGGGATCAGATCCCAACCGGTATTCAAATCGGTATGGGAGCAATGCCTGTAGGTGTTCAGAAGATGTTTATGCAGGGGGACTTCAAGGGAACGCAGAATGAACTGGATCTGGCCATTGAGGGGAGAGGTTTCTTCAAGGTAATAAGTAATGAAGAGGAAGTTTACACCCGGGCCGGTAATTTTAAACTGGATTCCGAAGGGAACATCTGTACCCCGAACGGAGATAAATTGCAGCCGGCAATGTCGGTTCCGACAGCAGATGCGGTTACAATCAAGATAGATAAAGCCGGAACTGTATCGGTTATTAATCCTTCCGGACAGGCAACTGTGCTTGGTGTGATAGAACTGTATTCGTTTGCGAACCCGGCAGGTCTTTACAGCATGGGGCATAATCTGTTCAGGGCATCCGATGCATCAGGTGAAGCCATTGCCGGGACACCCGGATCGAACGGAATGGGTACTATTGCGCAGGGATTTATCGAAATGTCGAATGTGGATGTGGTTGAAGAGATGGTTGCTATGATTATGGCCCAGAGGGCTTATGAGATTTCCAGCAAGTCGATTCAGACAGCGGATAATATGCTGCAGATAGCAAATAACATAAAGAGGTAACAATCATGATGAAATTTGTCTGTTCGGTCCTTCTTCTAACCTGCTTACTTTTGTCGGGTTTCGCTTTCGAAGCGAAATCCTTTGACACGGTGGAAACTTCGAAGACCGGGAACCCCTCCGGCCAGACAATTCCGGAATCCCTATTTCAAGATGCTTTTGGGGAATATATTAATTCCCGGATTGAAAAGGATAATATCGAAATAATTATTTCCAAGTTTACGGTTACCGGCAATAAAATGCTGCCTGCCGGGGAAGTATCGTTAAAACTCTTCCAGAAAGAACGTGAAGAACGACTATCCGGGTATGTTCGGCTGATCGCCATAGTCAGTGTAGATAATCTACCCAGAACAGAGGTTACGCTTTCAGGATGGATTGACGTGTTCGATTCAGTGGTATGCGCCTCGCGCCGTCTTAATAAGGGAGAAGTCATTATAAAAAATGATTTATACATGGCAAAAAAAAATATCTCCCGCCTTCATCCTGATATTTTGACGGATATAAATCAGGCGGTAGGGCTCATGCTCAAACATGATGTTAAGGAAAACGACACGTTGAAGGAAGGAATGCTGAAAAGGGCGCCGATCGTCAACAGAGGGGATATGGTAACAATTCTGGCAGAGATGGGAGGTATAAGAGTGACTGCTCCCGGCAGAATTATGGAGAAAGGTTATCTGGGTGAATATATCAGGGTTCAGAACGCTGTCAGCAAGAGGAATATAAACGCAAGAGTGATTAATGATTCAACCGTAATGGTTGATTTTTGAGGGTAAAATGACTGCAAAAAAGATCGTATCGTTATTTATTATGATGGGCTTGTTAACAGGTTGTGCTGCCGATTTCCAGAATATCAAACAGGCTGCAAGGGACCAGGAAAACAGCGCAGCCCATGGAATGACTCCGATTGCCTATCAGTCAACGCACAGAGCGGAGGGGTCTTTATGGTCCGAAACCGAAGGGGTCACATTTTTTGCGGACAGCAGGGCAAGACAGGTGGGTGATATCGTTATCGTAAGGATCGTTGAAGATCCGGAGGCAGAACTGAATGCAAATACCAGTACGAGCCGGACTTCAGGTGTTGATGCATCAAAGCTGGAGGTTCTGGGTTTTATGAAGAACCTGGCGGCAAAAAACAAGTGGCTCGGGCTTCCGGCGGATCCGGCGACGGAAGACCTTATGCTTGCCTCCCTGGGCACGAAATTCAACGGAAAGGGTTCCAGTGACAGGGACGGGCATGTGCAGGCTTATGTCTCTGCCATAGTTGTAAAGGTCTTCCCGAACGGCAACCTGCTTGTTAACGGAAGACGGGAAATCAGGGTTAATAATGAAACGGAATATATTACGATCTCGGGGATAATAAGGGTCGAGGATATCAGTCCGTCCAACGAAATTTCTTCAGCTTATGTGGCCGATGCCAGGATTGCATATTCCGGAACAGGCCCGGTGGGGGATAAACAGAAACCCGGATGGTTGATGGGAGCTATTGATTATGTCTGGCCGTTTTAAAATAATATTTTTATCGATGTTGATGCTTAGCCTGCTTTTTCCTTCAATGGTTATGTCGGCCCGGATAAAGGATCTGGTTTCTATTAAAGGGATCAGGACAAACCAGCTTTTCGGATATGGCCTGGTAATCGGCCTTAATGGCAGCGGGGACAAGGATGGCACCGGTTTTACCATTCAGGCGCTGGCTAACATGATGGAAAAAATGGGAATACGCGTGAATCCTCAGGATGTTAAGGTCAGCAATGTTGCTGCTGTCATGGTAAATGCTGAACTTCCTCCCTTTGCCCGTACCGGAAAAAAGATAGATGTAATGATATCTTCAATTGGTGATGCCAAAAGTCTCCAGGGCGGAACATTGCTGCTAACACCTTTGAAAGGTGTTGATGGCAGGGTATATGCACTTGCTCACGGCCCGGTTGTTGTGGGAGGTTATGGAACCGGTGGTGATGCAGGTGGAGGAGTTACGAAGAATCATCCAACTGTCGGAAGGATAAGCAACGGTGCTTCAGTCGAGAAAGAGGTGCTTTTGTCGCTGGAAGATAAAAAAGAACTGATACTTATGCTTGAAAATCCGGACTTTGTAACTGCCACAAGGGTCGCGGAAGCGATCAAGGCTCATTTCGGAGAAGACATTGCAAGCCCAGTGGATTCAGGAACTCTTAAAATAAGGGTCCCGGAAGTCTTTCAAAATGATGTTGTTCGTCTGGTCGCTCAACTGGGCAACCTTGATGTCACGCCCGATGTGGTGGCTAGGGTTATCGTAAATGAGAAAACAGGAACGGTTGTGATCGGAGAGAATGTCAGGCTCTCGGTGGTTGCCGTTGCCCATGGAAACCTGAACATACAAATTAAAGAAAATAAGGATGTTTCGCAACCGATGCCTTTTGGAGTATCCCGGTCAGTCGAAAATTCGATTCCCATTAAGACGGCAAACGGCACAGTCGTTGCGCCCGGTGGAGCTACTGTTGTGACACCCGATACGGAAATAGACGTCAAAGAGGAAAAGGCGCGGTTGCTTCTGCTTGAGAGCGGAAGAACCGTCGGTGAGCTAGTGAAGGCCCTGAATGCAATTGGGGTTACACCGCGGGATCTTATTACCATTCTACAGACGATTAAAGCGGCTGGCGCCCTTCAGGCTGAGCTGGAAATAATATAGAGGAGGCGGATATGATTGTAAAGGATGCTGTGCCACTCCCTGTTTCAGTCAATAATATGAAGAACGCTTCACAGGAAAAGCTTAAAAAGGCATGTGCTGACTTTGAGTCGATTTTTTTGTCATATATGCTCAAAACTATGCGGGCTGGTGTTTCGGGGATTGATCCGGTTGGCAAAAGCCATGAAAGTAAAATACTGTATGCCATGCTTGATGAAAAGCTGAGTGATGAAATCGCAGAGAGCGGAGGAATAGGACTCGCGAACGTATTTTTGGATAAGCTTGAAGAGCGAAAACAAGGTGGTATTTGATCTGATCCCGATAAACAGGATAAGCAGCTGTAAAAAAAATAAAGTAGTTATACAGATGCCAATAACGGCATGAGGAGCCGTAATGAAAGGATCAAAAAAAGTACAGGTCCTTTTGTAACGTCTCCTAACGAAATAGCCTGATATACAATAGTTAATTAGCAGCGGCTGCTAAAGAAAAAGACTGAATTTACCGATAACTGACCCAGGGGGTTCGTTTTATGAAAGATGCGATAATTGAGTTATACGAGAAAGGTTTGTGCGAAAAGATACTTCTTTATGATGATCTGCTCAATTGTTTTAAAAAGGAAAAAGAAGCATTGATCAATATGGATCTGGACAACCTGTGGAATATATCAAAGGAAAAAGATGAGCTCTGTTTAAAGATAGATTCCATACGGCAGAAGATATTTGCTGCCGCTCATTTTGAACCCGGTCAGCGGCATCTTGCTCCGGTCCTTATAATGGAACGCCTGCCGGTAAACGCCCGGTCAAAATTTTATGAACTATATCATACGCTCAATAAATTGAAAAATGAGATAGACGCAATACGTAAATTAAATGTGCGTACCGTGGATCATTCACTGAAATTTCTTGATGAAATAATATCAATTATTTCGGGCCAGGCCCGGCAGGATGTCATATATAACGACAGACGCAGGCTTAACCAGTCAAGAAGCAACATGATATTGAGCAGGGAGGTCTGATCATGTCAAGCTTGGGATTGGTATTTGATATAGCCAAAGATGCCTTGTCTGCGCAGCGTTACGGCCTTGATGTAACGGCTCATAATATTGCGAATGTAAATACCCAAGGTTATTCCAGACAGAATCCGGTTTACGAGGCAAAACTTCCCGGGGTCTACGGAGGACTGCTTCTTGGCCGGGGTGTTGACACAAGCACTGTGATGAGGACTTCTGACCAGTTTGTTGAAAACAGGCTCATGCAGCAGCAGTCAGGCCTGCTCTCTTCCAAAGAGATGGAGAGTTCTGTGAAAATTCTTGAGGGGATTTTTAACGAAAATTCTCAGACCAGCATAAGCGATTTGATGTCCGGTTTCTGGAATCTGTGGCAGGATATAGCAAACAATCCGTCCGGCTCTTCCGAACGCAGCGCTCTTTACGAATACAGCGTCCAGTTGTCGGAGCAGTTGAATCTTCTCGACACAGAAATGACTCAACTTGACATCGATTTGACCAATTCCATTAGCTCGGGCATAAGCAAAATTAACCAGATTACAAGTGAAATTTCTGAAATTAATGGACAAATTCCCGGAATGGAAGCAGGCAGTATTGCCAACGACTTGAGGGATAAGCGAAATGATCTTTTGACAGAGCTTTCCGGATACATTGATACGAAATCCTTCGAGCAGGAGAACGGATCTATCACGATTGTTACAGCCAGAGGGTGTGTTCTCGTCAGCGGTAACAGCAGTTACGATTTGACCCTCGGAGGCGTAAACGGAAACAGAGTTGAGTGGCAGGGTTCCGACGGAAATAATAGAGATATTACCGGCTATATCGGCGATGGAAAACTGGGAGGATGGCTCGACATGCGCGACGAGATTCTTGCCAAATATAGACTGGATCTCGATGCTTTTGCCAAAGAATTCGCCTGGTCTGTAAATTCACAGCACAGCCAGGGAACCGGTCTTGCAGCTTTATCTACGCTAACAGGGACATACGCAGTCACAGACACAGGCGAGGAGCTTGGTACCAGCGATTCAGGCCTTGATTACCAGGACAGAATTGCTGATGGGAGCTTTAAACTATGGGTTTATGACTCTACAGGGGCCGTGGTTGGGGGGGGGGCAA
>RPRI01000064.1 GCA_003818505.1 Desulfobacteraceae bacterium
ACATATTCCTTCTGTATTTGCCGCCGACATCGTAAAGAGCCTGTGTGATCTGCCCGAGTGAGCAGAAGCGTACCGTATTCATCAGTTCCGCGAATATGTTTTCTCCGGACAGCGCGGTTTTCTGAAGGCGCTTTAAGGCATCAGGCGCATTACCTTCATTTCTCTGCTTGAATTCCTCAAGACGGAAAATCTGAGCTTCTTTTTCTCCTTCCGATGCCCTTGCCAGCTCAACACAGGAGGACATTTCCCCCGGATCTACATCAGGGTCGCGGAAAGTGTTTACTCCCACGATCGGATAACCTCCGGTATGCTTTAAAACCTCATAGTAAATGGACTCTTCCTGTATCCTGTTTCTCTGGTATCCTGTTTCCATGGCCCCGAGAACCCCGCCCCTCTCGGTAATCCTGTCAAATTCTGCAAGCACCGCCTCTTCGACAAGATCCGTCAGCTCTTCAACTATGAAACTTCCCTGGTTCATATTTTCATTCTTTGCAAGCCCCCATTCCTTGTTGATGATAAGCTGGATCGCAAGGGCCCGCCTCACCGATTCCGAACTTGGAGTGGTTATCGCTTCATCGAAAGCGTTTGTATGAAGGCTGTTGCAGTTGTCATATATGGCGCAAAGCGCCTGCAGGGTCGTCCTTATGTCGTTGAACTGGATGTCCTGGCTGTGCAGGGATCTGCCGGATGTCTGGATGTGATACTTCAGCATCTGGGAGCGGATGGAGCCTTTGTACTTTTCACGCATTGCAACAGACCAGATTCTCCTTGCCACCCTTCCGATTACCGTATATTCGGGGTCCATCCCGTTTGAAAAAAAGAAGGAAAGGTTCGGGGCGAAACTGTCGACCGGCATGCCGCGTGAAAGGTAATATTCTACATAGGTAAATCCGTTTGCAAGTGTTAGCGCAAGCTGCGTAATGGGATTTGCGCCGGCTTCCGCGATATGGTATCCCGAAATCGATACCGAATAAAAATTGCGCACATTATTCTTTATAAAATATTCCTGGATATCTCCCATCATTTTAAGCGCAAACTCTATCGAAAAGATGCAGCTGTTCTGGCCCTGGTCTTCCTTCAATATGTCGGCCTGAACCGTGCCCCTCACATTTGAAAGGACCATCGAACGGATGGCGCCAAATTCCTTGTCATCAGGCTCCCTGCCTTTTTCCTTCCTGAACCTGTCTGCCTGCTGATCTACGGCGGCATTCAAAAACATGGCAAGCATTATCGGGGCCGGTCCGTTTATAGTCATTGATACTGATGTGTTGGGTGAACAAAGCTCGAATCCGTCATACAGCATTCTGACATTGTCAAGGGAGCAAACGCTTACTCCGGAAGTGCCGACCTTGCCGTAAATATCCGGGCGCCTGTCCGGATCATGCCCGAAGAGAGTAACCGAATCAAAAGCTGTTGAAAGCCTTTTTGCCTCGTAATTGGCCGAAAGAAGCTTAAACCTGTTGTTTGTCCTTGCAGGATCACCCTCTCCGGCAAACATCCTTGTAGGATCCTCGTCGGTCCTCTTTAACGGAAAAACTCCCGCCGTAAAAGGGAAATAACCCGGAACATTCTCCTCCCTCATCCATCTCAATATTTCTCCGGGGTCTTCATATTTAGGCAGTGATATTTTAGGGATTCTCTGCTGTGACAGGGAAAGAGTAAAAAGAGGAAGCCTGATCTCCTTATCCCTGACCGAGTATACAAGTTCGTCTTTTGAATAATTTACTTTGATTTCACCCCAGTCACCCAGAATTTTTCTTGTCTCTTCGGAAACGCTGTCAGCGGCTTTAGCAGTCTCTTCCTTTAACCTTGAAAGAGCCGCTTTGGTCTGATCCTCTTTACCTGCTCCGCTTATAACCGCCTTTTCCGCCTCCTCAAGATGCCACAATTTCCTGGTAGCGGTGGACTGCTCTTTTGTAACCGCGTGGTAATCCCTTAAAGTGCCGGCAATTTCGGAAAGGTACCGCGTCCGCTCGGGCGGAATAATTATTGTCTTGGATGTAGATTTGTTTTGAGCCGGGCGGGGAATCCCTGAACTGAACTTTGCGCCAGTTTTTTCGACGACCGTATCTATGATGGAATGGTACAGAGCAGTTACTCCGTCGTCGTTGAACTTTGAGGCAATAGTTCCGAAAACCGGCATTTTTGTCAGAGGTTTTTCCCAGGCTTTCTTGTTCCGCTGCACCTGTTTTGCCACATCCCGCAGGGCATCCTCGCCTCCTCTTTTTTCAAATTTGTTTATTACAACCAGATCGGCAAAGTCGAGCATATCTATTTTTTCAAGCTGTGAAGCTGCTCCGAATTCACTTGTCATCACATAAACCGAAATATCCACGAGGTCTATTATCTTTGAATCGCCCTGTCCGATACCGGCAGTTTCAACCACCGCCATATCGAATCCGGACGCCTTTATGACATCTATTACTTCCGGAAGAGCTTCCGGTATCTCAGTGTCGGACAAGCGGGTTGCGATCGACCGCATATAAACGCCGGGTTTCCCGATCGCATTCATCCTTATCCTGTCTCCCAGCAGGGCCCCGCCTGACTTTCTTCGTGACGGATCACAGCTGATTATAGCGACTTTGACTTCCGGGAAGTCATGCATGAGCCGCAGTATTATCTCGTCAGTAAGCGATGACTTTCCTGCTCCTCCGGTTCCGGTAATGCCTATGACCGGAATTTTGTTCTTTCTGCCTCTGGAAAGCAGTGGGATAAAATCGGATAGATTGCCGTTGTTCTTTGCAAGTTCAACTGCGGTTATGAGATGCGCGACCTTTAGTTTGTTGCCGGGAGAAAGGTCAGTCATGTCAACCTTCTTCGCATCGACGGTCGGAAAATCAAGCGTCTCTACCATGTGGTTGATTATTCCCTGCAGGCCAAGCCTGGCGCCGTCCTCCGGGGAGTATATCTTTGCGACTCCGTATGCTTCCAGCTCCCTGATTTCATCCGGAACTATGACTCCGCCGCCGCCGCCAAAAGCCCTGATATAAGATGCTCCATTGTCACGGAGAAGGTCTATCATGTATTTAAAGAACTCAAGGTGTCCGCCCTGGTAGCTGGAGACTGCTATTCCCTGGACATCCTCCTGTATCGCGGCGTCAACGATCTCCTCAACAGAACGGTTATGACCCAGATGTATGACTTCAACCCCGGTATCCTGAAGTATCCTTCGCATAATGTTTATGGACACATCATGACCATCGAAAAGAGATGTTGCGGTAACCACCCTGATATTATTAACGGGCTTATAGACTTGTACGTCAACGCTCATGATTCCCCCTTTAAATGCGCCTGATTCATTTTTTGCGCGGCTACTCCAAGGATAAAATCTGTCTGATATCTGATAAAATCTTCAATGCTGTAATGTCGGGCGAGAAACCAGCGCCTGAAGGTCCACATATGTCCCAGAACCGAAATGTTATGCGCAACAAGTTCAATCGATTTTTCATTAAGATGCGGCAGGAAGCCCTGTGAAACCAGACGTGCAAGAACCTCTACAAAAAGCCCGGTTATTCTAAGCTCGTTTTCCAGAACCTTTTTTTGCCACTGACCGGGAAGGGACTGGGTTTCCTGGTAAATAAGGAGGATAAAATCGCTCATTTTATGGCAGACCAGGAAGTACTCCCTGATAATTTCAGCCAGGGCGTCTCTTCCTCCTGAAGATTTTGCCATAACGTCGGTAATCCGTTTTTCAACTTCGACATGTATTGAATCACAGACCAGATATAGGATATCCTCTTTCGAAGCTATATACTCATACAAAGAGCCGATTGACACCCCGGCAGCTTTCGCAATCTGTCTGGTAGAAGTCTTATGGAATCCCTTTTCTATAAAAAGCTTTACAGCGGCTTCCGCAATCTGCCTCCGTCTCTTTTCTACAAGGTCAGGATTTTTTACCTGGGTTGGAATATCTTTTGTCCGGTGCAGTTCCTGCATAATTTGTTATACCAGTTTTTAGTCTTTTTACGGAAAGGTTATATCAATATACAAACCGAGCGAGCGCTCATTCGCAGATTGATATCATGCATCATTTTTACTTGTCAAGATGTAAGATATTCTTGCAAAGATTCCCTTTAATTGGAAAATGCGCAGGGTTGATACAGAAGATATAACCTTGATTTTATATTAAATATTGTTAATTTAATAAATAGTTTGCTTCCCGGATGAAGATCCAAGAAAAATATTGACAAAAATAAACCCGCAAGGATAAACTGAAAAAATCCTGACCGAGCGCTCACTCATATATTTGCTATCTTCGGATAACAACCGGGATTTATTGTTTCAGGATCATCTCTAAATCAGCTGGAGATTATATTAGGATTCAAGGGCTCAAGGGGCCAAGGGTTCCAGTGAAAGGAAAACCTGGCAGAACTCGAGGAATATCGTGAAGGTCGGGGAGATGCTTAAAAGCCAATATAAAACCATTAAGAAACAAGTGGTTGAACCCTCGAATCCTCGGTTCCTGGATTATTTTCATCCAATGTATTAAAAATTGAAGCTCCCCGCCGCAGAGCGGTCGGGGAATCTTCACCGTAAGGAATATCATCTGTTTTTAATTTGCTCGCTAACCCCGCTTCAAGCAGCGGGGAATGAGCTCGCGTTTCGGTTCACCAATTTGCAACTTATCCATAAAATATAATTATTACAGATACCCAGGGAGGTGGAAAATATGACAGATGAACAGGTTCTCCTGGCAGAAGAAAAAGACGGCATAATAACACTTACGTTAAACCGTCCCCAGGCAATGAATTCTTTTAATTTCGGCATGTTGCATGCATTAAGGGATCAGGTTGAAGCTTTGAGATTCAGATCCGACATAAGGGTTGTCATCATTACCGGAGCGGGGGACAAGGCTTTCTGTTCCGGGGCGGATTTGAAGGAGCGTGTAACATTGAGCCCGGCGCAGGTAAAGGAATTTATCTTTACTATAAGAAACCTCTTTACTTCGATAGAACTTTTGAATAAGCCTGTGATAGCAGGCATAAACGGCGTTGCCCTGGGAGGAGGAACCGAACTTGCCCTTGCTTCCGATATCCGTATAGCATCTTCAGTTGCAACTATGGGGCTTACCGAAACCCGCCTTGCCATAATTCCCGGGGCAGGAGGAACTCAGAGGCTCCCCAGACTGGTAGGCCGCGGGAAGGCAAAAGAGCTGATATTCACAGGCCGCAGGGTTGATGCTGAAGAAGCTCTGAAAATAGGGCTTGTCAATAAAATCTGCGATAAAGACTCTCTTATGAATGAATGCATGCAGATGGCTGCCATGATATGCGAAACAGGCCCCATAGCAATAGAGCAGGCAAAGTATGCGATCAATTTCGGAATTGAAACGAATATACAGACCGGTCTCGCGATAGAATCGAACGCCTACTGGGTAACAATCCCTACGGAAGACCGCCTCGAGGGACTCGCGGCTTTCAGGGAAAAAAGGAAACCGGTGTATAAGGGAAAATAAATGAATCAGAGTTCAAGGGTTCGAGGGTTCAAGTGAAAAGAAAAAAACTGATCCCCTCACTAAAAATTTTAAGGAGAAAAATATGGCACTTATGAATTATCCGAAAAAAGTTGTTCTGGGAGATATAACCGTAAGAGACGGATTCCAGCATGAAGAAAAGTTCATTCCCACGGAAGCCAAGATCTGGCTTGCCGAGCAGCTCCTGCTCGCCGGTTTTAAAAGGATAGAAGTTACAAACTACGGAAACCCTAAAGGTATGCCACAGTTTAAGGATGCCGATGAGGTTATGAAACGCCTCCGCACAAGCAAAAAAGTCGGTCATCTTTTGAAGGATGCTGAAATAACTGTTATTACAATCCGTGAAAAAGCGGTTGATAGAGCCATAATCTCCAAAAAGGAGGGTTTCGGCCCCGACAGAATACTTTTCATGGTCTCAACCAGTGAGGCCCATCACAAGGTAAACTCCGGGTTGTCTCTCGCCGAGTACTGGAAGATGTGCGAAGCGTATATTCCCAAAGCCCACGAAGCCGGAATCAAGGTATGCGGCACGGTCAGCACAATATGGGGATGTCCGATAGCAGGGCCTACGGAACTTAAATCTGCGGTTGAATTCACGAAGCGCTGGCTCGATATAGGCGCGGACGACATAGAGCATGCGGACCATGACGGTTCGGCTCCACCTAACAAGGTGTATGAGTATTATTCCATGATCCTTGACGAAATCCCTGATAAGTCAAAGCATATCGCCCATTTTCATACAACGAGAGGGTGGGGGCTTGCCAATGTGCTTGCTGCTCTCCAGGCCGGAATCACCCAATTTGAATCCACAATCGGCGCCATAGGAGGCCAGCCGGCAAATTTTGTTGACGGGGTGCCTGTGGCCGGAACCGGCAAATACTATTATTCCGATCCGTCCATTACAGGGCTGGTATCAACCGAAGACATGGTAGTAATGATGGATGAAATGGGAATCGATACCGGAATTAATGTAGACAAGATTCTTGAAATCGGCATGATGACCGAGAAGATAGTCGGAAGGCGTCTTCGCTCCGAATGCGCTCACACAGGAAGGATTCCGAAGGAGCTGACCGGTCGGAAATAAAAGGAGATATCTTAAAAATGCCGGATAGAATCGATTCGATACAGGACCTTGACCACGAGCAGACTGCCCGCCTTACTATCAACATGTTCCATCGCATAATAATCCATTATGCCCTATGGTATACGGAAATCAGGCATCAGATGGGCACTGAGAGGGCTCTCGAAGCACTCAGAACCGCGTCTGAAAGGGGATATGAAATCCAGATGAAGCGTCTGGGAAAAGTTTTAGGGTTTGAAATGAAGGACGGCATTCCTCTTCCAATGCTGAATATGTCGAAAGAGAAGCTATCCGATCTGATGGACTGCGCAGCCGCGAACTGGATTGCAAATGACGGAGTCTGGTTTCAGGCTGTTGAATTTACAAACGGGATGATAGATGCCAAGCGATGCAATGATACCTGCTGGGCTCATTTCTCCCCGTTCGAAGCATGGACTATCAGGAGATTTTTAAATCTTCCCGATAAACCGGGCCTTGATGGCCTCAAAAGAGCGCTCAATTTCCGAATATACGCGAGGCTGAACACCCAGTCTGTAACCGATGAATCTCCGGAAAGCTTCATATTCCGGATGAACGAATGCCGCGTTCAGTCCGCTAGAAAACGAAAAGGGCTCGATGATTATCCGTGTAAATCGGGAGGCATGGTAGAGTATACTTACTTCGCAAGAAGCATCGATTCCAGGATAAAAACGGAATGCATAGGCTGTCCACCGGACAGCCATCCTGATGACTGGTTTTGTGCTTGGCGTTTTATTTTAAAAACGGCTTCGTAAAAAGTCATTCTGCTGTGTTGCACTTCATCTTTCGTCATTGCAGCGTACCATAAAGTACGCTTCATTCCTCATGATTTGTGCGCCTTGCATAATGAGCTTTTTACTTTGCCGTCGGAATTTGGATTTTCTAGACGACAGTAGAATTTGATAATTCATTTTGAAGTCGTATGCGAACGGATTTGAGATTTTTGGGAAATAGATTTTTAAAGAACTTCGCGTTAAAAATCACAAGTTGTTTGAGGGCGTAAGCCCGAGTTCTTGGGATTTAGCGAAGTAATTTAAAAATCCCCAAAAAGCTCATCAAGTGAGCATATTAAGGCTTCCAACGAGTAAATGAATGTTGAGTTTCTTTGTATTTTAAAACGGGCAAATATTATAGAAACATCAATAGAGAGTATATACCTTGACGACGGCCACGATGAGTTCGACCTTTCTTTCAAGGTCTATTACGAGCTCATGGCAAAGAGGGTGAGCGAAATTCTTCTCGTCTCCAGCCCCTACGATGCTTTTACCATGGAGGAGGATGGACGCCTTGCGGAAAGAATAATTCATGAATACCGGGGATTAAACTTAACCCGCCCCCCGCGCTTAACATGGGCGTCGACAGCAAAGGAGGCTCTCTCCAGATTATCCTCAGGCAAATTCGACCTTGTAATTACCATGCCCCGTTTAAACGACATGGATCCGTATGCTCTCGGAAAAGAGATTAAGCAGAATTTCAAAAACATCCCGGTTTTTCTACTGCTGCACGGCTCGGGCAACATGCTCTCCGACGAAAGGTATTCGGATCGTTCATCGATAGACACCATATATGCCTGGCAGGGAAACACGGACCTCCTTCTTGCTGTAATAAAGAATGTTGAAGACGGCATGAACGTCGAATACGACACAAAAAGGGCAAAAGTCAGGGTTATAATAATGGTTGAAGACTCGCCCCTTTACCGCTCTTCACTGCTGCCGGCGCTTTACAAAGTGATAGTCATGCAGACCCAGGCGGTCATGGAAGAGTCCCTGAATGAGGAACACCGCATATTAAGGATGAGGGCGAGGCCCAAAATCCTCGTGGCGGAAAATTATGAGGATGCCGAAGCGCTCTATAGAAAATTTCTTCCCTACCTTATCGGCGTAATTTCGGATGTCCGTTTTCCGAAAGAAAAAAAACTTGAAAGCGAAGCCGGCTTTTCACTGCTTTCAATGATTGAAAAAGAGTCTCCCGATGTACCCCTTCTCATGATGAGCTCGGAAGAGGAAAACCGGCCCAAAGCGGCGCTTATACCTGCCGTATTTTTAAATAAAAATTCTCCGTCTCTCCATTCCGAAATCCGCTCATTCTTTGTAAACTACCTCGGTTTTGGAGACTTCGTGTTCCGTCTTCCGGACGGCGCCGAGCTGGCAAGAGCGGGAACCTTAAGGGAGATGGAAAAACTTCTTCCCACCATACCGGATGAATCGATATTTTATCATGCCTCCCGGAATCATTTCTCAACCTGGCTGATGGCCCGCTCCGAAATCCTGCTTGCCTCGAAACTCAAGCCAGTTAAGGTTACTGATTTTGACAATATTTCGGAATTAAAAAATTACCTCGCATCCTGCATAAATAAGAGGCGCAAAGGCCGGCAGAAAGGCGTCATTACCGATTTTGCGCATGGAGAATTTGATCCGGTTGCCGAATTTATCAAGATGGGTAAAGGTTCTTTAGGCGGCAAGGCGCGGGGGCTTGCTTTCTTCTCAACCCTTCTTGAAGAAAACAGGGGGCTTATAAATAAATTCCCCGGAATTACAATAAAAATTCCTAAATCGGTTGTGATCTCAACAGAGGGTTTCGATTCCTTTATAAGCGAAAACAATCTTAAATATATGTCGACAACCGATCTTTGCGACGCTGATATAACTGATATCTTCATGAAGGCCGGTTTTCCGGCGGATCTTCGCCGCGATCTCGGGATGTTTATATCGCAGGCGGACTATCCTCTTGCCGTCCGTTCTTCCAGCCTGCTTGAAGATGCTCAGTTCCAGCCTTTTGCCGGCATATACAAAACTTACATGATCCCGAACAATCATCCCGATATTTCAGAAAGGCTTGAGCTTTTGATACAGGCCGTCAAACTGGTATATGCCTCAACCTACCTTGAGACTCCCAGATCCTATGCGAAAAGCACCATGCACCGGATGGAAGAGGAAAAAATGGCTGTTATTATCCAGCAGGTGACAGGATCAGGATACAAGGATTTATTTTATCCGGCAATATCGGGAGTTGCCCAGTCGTATAATTTCTATCCCATAGCGCACATGAAACCTGAAGAGGGAATAGCACATATAGCTCTCGGCCTCGGCAAAACAGTAGTGGAAGGAGGAACTGCGCTGCGGTTTTCCCCGAAATATCCCCAGTTTCTTACCCAGTTTTCGAGTGTCGAAGATATTCTGAAAAACGCCCAGCGCCATTTCTACGCTCTTAACATGAGCAGTACCTGCTATGATCCGGGCTCCTGTGATGATGTTAATCTCGTCAGGCTTGAAGCAGACGACGCAAAAGATCATCCGTCCGTTAAGAATTTGTCGAGCAGTTTTATCCCGGAGGAGAACAGGATAAGAGACACATTTATTTCTGAGGGGTTTCCCGTTATAACATTTGCAGGCGTGCTGAAATATAATTCATTTCCCCTTTCCGGAATATTGACCGATATTCTTGAAATTGTCCGTACGGGAATGGGTTGTCCGGTTGAGATTGAATTTGCCGTTAATCTTCCCGCCGGCACCGATCAAAAACCGGAATTTTGCGTTCTGCAGATAAGACCGATGTCTGCCGGGCGCGCAGGCGCTGAAGTTGAAATTGAAATTGATAATATGAAAACGGAAGAAATACTCTGTTATTCAGTTTCAGCGCTTGGCAACGGGATTTACAGCGATCTTGCTGATATTCTCTTTGTAGATCCCGAACTATTTGACCCGTATCTGACGGATAAAGCTGCCGGTGAAATCGGCAGGATAAACAGAAAACTTGATAAGCAGAACCGAAAATATCTTCTCATAGGCCCCGGGCGATGGGGAAGTTTTGACAGGTGGCTGGGAATTCCCGTATCATGGAACGACATATCCGGGGTGGGCGCAATTATCGAGACTTCAGGCGAAAAGCTGAAAGCCGATCCTTCCCAGGGATCTCATTTTTTTCACAACATAACTTCTCTCGGGATAAGTTATATTACAATACAAGATGACGGGAAAAGTTTTCTGGATTCAAAATGGCTAAGGTCAATGCGGGCCGAAACCGAAACGCAGGTTCTTAAGCATATCGTACTTGACAGGCCGCTTAATTTAAAGATCGACGGCAAGAGATCATGCGCGGTTATTCTTAAATAGAGCAATTGTCATAAAAATATTCCGTTTGGGTATGTGCGCGTATGCTGACCGCAGGCATAATGACCTGCCTTAAGGATTGGATTCTTCGGGCCGGACCGCTTCCACTTCAAGCCGCATCATGGGCACGTGAACCTGCCCGGCGTCATCCGGAGGGTGGCGCCGCAGATACTCGTCGCACAGGGCCAGGACAAAAGCCTCCCGGTTCGCCTCGGGCAGACGGTCAAGATAAGGCAGCCATGTAGTCCTTATCCATCCGGCAAGGCCTTTCAGCCCGTTGTGGACCATATCTTTGGGTATGAGTTCGCTGCGCAGAATCTTCAGCCCCGCCTCAATAGAATAGGTTTCGTAATCCAGGGGATGATAAAATCCGTACGGGAAATCAAAATCCCCGAACCAAGTTTTCCAGGGATCCCGGCGGATCAGCTCGTCTATGATCGAAAGTATCCGGCGGGCGTTGCCGGCTCCGCCCATCTGAAACAAGATCCGCCCTCCAGGCCGAAGCGCACGGCCCACCCGGATCAGAACGCTGTGCTGGTCTTTCACCCAGTGCAGGGCGGCATTGGAAAAGGCCGCGTCGAATTCCTCCCGGTAGTCAAGGTCCCGAAAATCCATGCAGCGGAAATGCAGGTTGGGGTAAATGCCGGGCGGGTATTTTTGCCGGGCCAGGTCGATCATCGAGGAAGCGCTGTCGATGCCGAGGACACGGCCATGGGGCACGCTTTCAGCAAGCCGGGCCGTTACCTTGCCATCTCCGGAACCCAGATCAATTACCGACTCTGTTCCGGCAAGTCCTAACTTTGCGATAAGATCCAGAGCCCACTTGAACTGGCCTTGTGAATGTCTCTCATAGTCGTGAGCGTCCCACTTGTATTGAGAGATCATATGGTTTTATCCATTGTTGCTTTACGACTCAAACTCAAGCTTTACCTTGCTGCGATACAGCACTTTGGGCAGCACCATAACGACCAGAGCCAGGACGAAGAGCGTGATCGCTATAGGGCTTTTCCAGAAGATCTCAAGACTTCCCCCGGATATCATCAGGGTTTGCCGAAGCGCCTGTTCCAGAAGCTCCCCGAGCACGAGACCAAGAATAACCGGCGCCAATGGATAGTCCAACCGCCGCATGAAGTATCCCAGAACCCCGAGGATAGTGGCCATAAGAAGGTCAAGAGAGGCGCGATTCACACTATATACGCCGACGAAAGAGACGGCCAGAACGATCGGGAAAAGCCATCGGGGCGGGGTTTTCAGTATCTTTACCCACAGGGCGACCAGAGGAAGATTCAGTATCAGGAGCATTACGTTGCCGATGTACATGCTGGCAATCAGTCCCCAGACAACGTCCGGATGTTTCTGAAAAAGAAACGGACTCGGGCGAACCCCAGTCATAAGGAGCGCGCCATACAAAACCGCAGTTACGGCTGATGCCGGAAGCCCCATGGTGAGAAGAGGAATAAGAGCCCCGCATGCCGCAGCATTGTTGGCCGATTCTGGCGCCGCAACTCCACGGATATTTCCCTGGCCAAAGCTCTCAGGTTCCTTGGACAATCGCTTTTCAAGCGTGTACGAAAGGAAGGAGGCCGTAACATGGGCGGCCCCGGGCAGAACCCCTATGAAAAAGCCCAGAAATGAACCCCTCAGGACAGCGCCTATGCTTTGGAGGAATTCCTTTAGCGACAGCCAGATCCGGGTGACTTTTTCCACTACAAATTCACCCGCCCTCATTTCCTCGGCGCTGCTTAGTATTTCTGATACGGCAAACAGGCCGATGGCCACCACGATAATATCAACGCCTTCCATCAGCTTGGAGATGCCGAAGTTAAAGCGGAGGATGCCAGTGGGCAGATCGCTTCCTACCGTGGCCAGCATCAGCCCCAAGACGGTCGATACGAATCCTTTGCGCAAGGATTTGCCGGCAAGGCTTGTCACGGTTGAAAGCCCGAAGACCATCAAAGCGAAGGTCTCTGCAGGCCCGAAACGCAGGGCCACACTGGCCAGCGGAGGGCCGAGCAGCATGAGCAGCGCCACTCCGATGGTGCCGGCGATGAAAGACCCGATAGCCGCAATGGAAAGCGCCGCACCGGCGCGACCTTTTCTCGCCATTTGATAGCCGTCCAGGGCGGTGACCACTGAGGCCGCTTCACCGGGCACGTTCAGCAGGATGGATGTCGTGGATCCCCCATACATGGCGCCGTAGTAAATGCCCGCCAGCAGTATGATTGCGCTGGCTGGATCTTTTCCGTATGTCAGCGGGATGAGAAGCGCCATTCCGCCCGCAGGTCCTATGCCCGGCAGCACGCCGATGAGAGTTCCCACCAAACACCCGATGAAAGCATAGAGGATGTTGATGGGGATAAGGGCGATCTGGAGGCCGTATCCCAGATGATTAATGATATCGATCATAATGTATGGTTACTCCATCAGCTTCTCTATGAACCCCAGCGGCAATGGGATGCCCAGTACCCGGGTGAAGAGACCGAAGATTCCCAGGCTAAGGGCGAGTGGGATTACAATGCAGGCTACCCACGATTTTTCTCCCAGGAGCCTGGACGCGGCGAGAAGGAACAGGAAGGTCGCAGCCGGGTACCCGATCCATTCGATGCCGAAGCCATAGGCGCAAAGCAGCCCAGCCAGAACAAAAACATACGCTGCCGTTTTGGTAAAAGGCTGGGACTGCGAACCGCCCATCGGCCGGATCAGCAATGATAAACCAAGGGCCACCATCAAAGCGCCTAAAATGATAGGAAAGACCTTTGGACCCAGGGGATCTCCTATGTTGGCCTCCTCCATGCGGATGGCTTCCCACAGGTAACCGGTTCCAAAGAGCAGTACGATGGCGGCCCCGATTCGTTCAGTTCTCATTACTGCACGAGCCCCAATTCCTTGGCCAGGTTCTGATACATGGTCAGCTCTTCATCCAGAAATTTCTGAAGCTTGTCTCCGGTCAGGAAGAGATCAACCCAGGCCTGTTTTTTGAGCACTTCGTTCCACTGTTTGGTCTTTACCATCTTGCCGAAAGTATCCTCCCAGTACTTGAGGTTTTCTTTCGTCATCTCGGGAGCGGCGTAGAATCCTCTCCAGTTGGCAGAGGAGACGTTAACTCCAAAATCCTTGGCCATGGGGACCTTCTCAAAGATACCGGTCAGTTTGCGATCCGACAGGATGGCCAGGGGCCTGATGGTGCCCGACTCGGCGTGTCCTGCGATTTCTCCGGCTTCACCCACAAAAGCCGTCACATGACCACCTAAAAGAGCGGCCAGCGCATCCGCTCCGCCCTGAAACGCCACGTAGCGCAAGTCTTTCAAAGGAAGCCCCATCGCCTTGGCCATCATGGCGATCCTCATATGGTCGAGTCCTCCCGGAGGGGAACTGCCCGCAAAGGTGAGAACACCCGGGTTCTTTTTCCAATCCTCCAGAAGATCCTTGAAGGAGGCATACTTGGAGTCTTTCCGGACAGCGATGGCGCCGTAGTCCACAAAAAGGACGGATACGGGGATAACATCCTTGTAGGTAAAAGGGTTTTTCTTGATGGCCATCTGTGTTGTGAGCACGGCCGAGAAGGCAACCAGGACATTCTGGTCTTTGGCCCGGTTGCGGGTGATATCGGTCATGGCTACCACCCCGAATCCGCCTGGCTTGTTGACGACCACCATGGGCTGCGAAACAAGCCCGGCTTCCTTGAGCACCTGGGACGACAGACGGCAGGTAAGGTCCCATCCACCACCGGGGTTTGCCGGGGCGACAAACTCAATCGGCTTGTCCGGGTATGCGGCTTGAGATACATCGCCGAACAGAAACAAACCTGCTGCCAGCGCCAGCATTACAAAAAGAAAACGTTTGTGCAATCTCATCTTGACTTCCTCCTTTTTAATCTTTGTGTGGTTCCACTTATTATTAACCGGTATACAGGATAACCCGGTATTGTTGAGCAGATCAAGCAATTGTTGCGCGCCTGCTGCGCACATAGGAAACTAAGCCTCCCGCGGCCAGCAGCTCCCTCATGAACTGCGGTATCGGATTAGCCGTGTACTGTTTGCCGGTTGTATGGTCGGTTATGACGCCTGTTTCAATATCGACCCCGACATCGTCTCCTTCTTCTATCTCGATGCCGGACTGCGGCAGTTCAAGTATCGGCAGGCCGATGTTAAAAGCGTTACGGTAAAAAATACGGGCGAACGATTCCGCGATCACGAGGCGTATTCCGGCGCCTTTTATAGCGACAGGGGCGTGTTCACGCGAAGACCCGCATCCGAAGTTTTTGCCTGCCAGAATGATGTCGCCGGCAGCGACCTTCCGGACAAAATCCGGATCGGCGTCTTCCATGCAGTGGCAAGCCAATTCCTGCTGGTCAGATGTGTTCAGATAACGCGCGGGGATGATGACATCGGTATCCACGTCGTTGCCGAACTTCCATATTTTTCCTCTGATAGACATTATTCACCTCTTGATCAAAGAATCTCGTCCGGATGTATTATTCTCCCGGCTATAGCGCTTGCCGCGGCAACCGCCGGTGAGGCGAGATACACCTCGCTCTTCACATGCCCCATTCTGCCGACAAAGTTCCGGTTGGTCGTCGACACCGCCCTCTCGCCGGCGGCAAGAACGCCCATGTGTCCCCCGAGGCAGGGGCCGCAGGTAGGAGTGGAAACGGCGGCCTCAGCATCAATGAATATCTGAAGCAATCCCTCCGCAAGGGCTTGCCGGTAAACCTCCTGCGATCCCGGAATAATGATGCAGCGAGCGCCGGAAGCAATCCTTCGTCCGCTTAGAATTTTTGCCGCAATGCGAAGATCTTCAATGCGGCCGTTTGTACAGGAGCCTATGATCACCTGGTCGATGACAATGCCGCCGAGTTCGCTTACGCCTCGGACATTTGCCGGAGAATGCGGACAGGCAACCTGCGGTTCCAGTGAGGATATGTCCCAGGTAAAAACAGCTTCATACACAGCATCCAGATCGGATTGATACACGGTATAGGGTCGTCGGGCGCGCTTTTGAACATACACAGCTGTTGTATCGTCGGGAGCGATAATCCCCACCTTGGCGCCGGCCTCGATAGCCATGTTGCAGATCGTGAACCGGTCGCTCATAGGCAGGTTGCCGATAACCGGCCCGCAAAACTCCATCGCCTTATATCGGGCCCCATCCACGCCTATTTTCCCGATCGTATACAGAATCAGGTCTTTGCCTCCGACCCAGGGATTCAACTTTCCCCGGTACACGAAGCGGAGCGATTCAGGAACCCGGAACCAGGTTGTTCCCGTGACCAGGGATGCGCCGAGGTCTGTTGATCCTACGCCGGTCGCGAAGGCGCCCAGGGCTCCGTATGTGCAGGTGTGGCTGTCCGAGCCTATGACTATATCTCCCGGCAGTACCAGCCCCTGCTCCGGGAGGAGAACATGTTCTATCCCCATCCGGCCAACTTCGAAATAATGGGGAAGTTTATGGGTGCGGGCAAATTCCCGGAGCTCCTTTGCCTGCGCTGCCGACTGTATATCCTTGTTGGGCACGAAATGATCCGGGATAAGTGCTACTCGCTCAGGGTCGAACACCTTTTTCCCGCCTGCCTCTTCAAAAACCCGGATTGACATCGGCGCGGTGACATCGTTTGAGAAAACGAAATCAAGATTCGGTTCGATAAGCTCTCCGGGTTTGACTTCTTTCAGACCGCAATGGGCTGCCAATATTTTTTCACTGATGGTCATCGGCATGGTTCATCTCCAACCCTCATTTTTTGTTTCTCACTGTCTTACGCTGTTGCCTCCCCGATGTCAAATCTGTTGTCCCGCCCCGGTCTCCTCCTGCTGCGGGGTTAATCCCGACTTGATTAGAACGCAGTACTGAAGAGCCAGCAGAAAAAAACCGAGCGGGAGAAAAAGATAGGGGATAAACATGGGCGTACCCAACGAAGTGGACATGCGGTCGTTGTTCTGCCAGGCCTGCAGGGCCATAACTGACCCCTTCCAGATCATGGCGGCACAGAAGAGAATTCCCGCCACGCCACGCAATATCTGCAGGCGTTCGATTGTACGCTGCGACATCCGCTCGGTCAGAAATGTAACGCGGATGTGGACGTTTGAATTGAGGACGTCCGCCGTCGGAATCGTGCAGATAAACAGAAGGAGAAAGGTATTCACCTCCAGCGCCCAGTTGGTCGGGGCGGCGAAAACATAGCGCATCATCACGTCGTAAAAGAGGCTGACTACCATGAAAGCCATCGCCGCCTGCCCCAGGATTCCCGTCGTCTGAGAAAGCCGCGGGATAAACCCAGCAGATTTATTCATTCTTTTCATCCTTTCCCTAACGCAAGATTGATCGCCTTCTGACCTGCTTCCTCTCCGATCTGCTTCTTCCACCATGCCCAGACCGGATTGCTCTTCTCTTCAAAGTCCTTTAATTCCGCCGGGGTGGGGTTGAAGACCTGGATTCCCATTTTCTGAAGCTGCGGCCAGAACTGCTCCGGGTAGAATTTTGTATTGATATTGGATGCATAAGTCCGGTCGAATTCTTTAGCAGAGTCCCAGAATGCAGCTTTGATCTTGTCGGGCAGCTTGTCCCACTTGTCTTTAAGGAAGAAAATTGATATCGAAAAGCCGGTCATGGGCAGCTTGTAGCAATATTTGACCTGTTCGTAGATTTTTCGTCCCATGATAGTGCTGATATTTGCCAGGGTGGCGTCCACAGTTCCCCGCTGGACAGCCAGATAGAGCTCTGAGGAGGGGATGCGCGTGCCGGCGACACCATAGGGCTTTAATACTTCCTCCGCTTCGAAGCTGACGGTCCTGATGCGCTTGCCTTTCATATCAGCGAGACTGGCGATCTTGTTTTTTCCGCTCCAGATATACTCAGGCTCCAGAATTCCTCCTCCTGCTGTCAGCATGAAGGTGTTGCTTTTGGCGAGTTCGTCGTTTATCAGCTTCCATAAAGGGCTTTCCATGGCGAGCCTTTCGCCGTGTTCATACAGATCCTCACAGAGGCTGGGGAGTCCCAGGAGTCCCAGAATCGGGTAGTTGCGCGTGATGTAGGATGTTGTATGGAACATGAACTGGATAGTTCCCGCCCGCAAGGCTGAAACCTGTTCATCTGTCTTAACGAGGGTTCCGGAATCGAAAAAGTCGACCTTCATAAGGTCGGGATTTTTTTTCAGGCGATCAACAAAAGCCGCGATCGGCGGAAAGAGGTCCTTATATGCGGGCGTCAGATAGGTGACACCGGTATATGTCTGTGTGTCCGCAAATGCCTTAGTGATCAATTGATCGGAGAGTCCGAACGCAATAATGCCTGTTCCTGCTGTTTTCAAGAAATTTCTTCGGGTAATATTTTTCATAGTTTCCTCCTTTTTTTCTCTGTTGGGCGAGATCCCATGTTAAAAAATTATTTTACCATGCTTGGCAACCAAAGGGCTAACGGCGGATATAACGTAAATATAATCAGGCAAAGCAGCTCGATAAGCAGGAAGGGAATGCTGCTCCTGATGATTTCCTCAAGCGACAGCGAGGGAACGCAGCTTTTTAATGTGTAGAGATTCAAGCCGACCGGAGGCGTTACTACGGCAAGTTCAAGATTAATGACCAGTATGATTCCGTACCATAACGGATCGTAACCGAGGGCCTTGACAAGGGGCAGCAGGATCGGGGTCGTGATGACGATAAGCGATGCGGCATCCACGAACATGCCTCCTATAATCAGCAGAAACTGGATGGCCAGAATCAGAACAACCGGGGGCATATTAAGTCCGATAAGGAAATTGCTCAGCATCTCCGGCACGCGGATCATGTTAAGATAGGAGCCGAAGATCATGGCGCAGCCGATAATAACCATAATGGCGACGCTGATTCGCATACTTTCTTTCAATATCTGAACGGTTCGGCGAAAATCCATGTTCCGGTAGGCGATACTGGCGATAATGAAAGCCCCAACGGCGCCGATTGCCGATGCCTCGGTCGGTGTGGCAATGCCGATGTAGATCGATCCCAGCACCAGGATTATCAGGAGGCCCGTGTGCCAGATTTTTGCCAGGCTTGTCCAGCGTTCTTTCCATGTGAAACCGGTACCGGTACCCCGTGGAGCCAGTTCCGGCGATATGATGACCCGGATGAGAACATAGAGACTGAGCATGGCGGCTAAAACCAGCCCCGGGACGACACCCCCGATGAAAAGCTTGGCGATCGACTCGCCGGTGATCGCGCTGTAGATGATAAAGGGAACGCTTGGGGGGATCAGCATCGCGAGGGCGCCGGCCGTGACAACTGATCCGGCTGCGATTTTGGAAGAATAACCCCGTTTGAGCATCTCAGGAACCGCCATCGAGCCGATAGCCGCAACGCCTGCGACGCTGACGCCGCTTACCGCTCCGAATACTGTGCTGGCGCCGATCGAGGCAATTGCCAGACCGCCTGGCAGCCAGGAGAGCCATCGCGTCCCCATGGTGTATAGATCACTGCCTATGGGGCTTCTGGCCAGTATATTGCCCATCAAAACGAACAATGGAAGCGCTATCAGTTCGAAGGTAGTTTCCTGGCCAAAAAAGGCGGTTGCCGCCAGGGTCAGCGCATCGGGTCCGCGGAAAAGCAGAATCCCCAGGACGCCGGTGAAACCGAGGGATATGAAAATATCCACTCCCAGGGCGATCAGGATAAGCAGTAACAGTATCACCATCAGGGTCAGCATTAAATTCCTCCGGTAATTACCTGAATAAAACGATCAGTTTTATGTAATTATTGTATTCCCCGACACTCAATGTCAGATATGCATTATTTCACCGTGCGCGCGGTCTACAAGAATTTATTTTCCAGATCGCGCACTGTTTCAACACCTACAAGTTTATTGAACTCCTCAAAACCTACAAGATCTTCAAGACAGTTTTCCGTGGAGCCTTCTTCTTTCAGTAGGTTCAGCACCTTAATCATTGCTTTGGTTGCTGCATATAATGTTGAAACAGGGTATATGGCGATCCTGTAGCCGATCCGCTCCAGTTCGTCCGCCGGCAGTAACGGCGTCTTCCCCTTTTCAACCATGTTGGCAATCAGCGGAAGTTTTACCGCACGGAAGATTTCCTCCATCTCGGTTACAGTCCGCGGCGCCTCGACGAATAGGACATCCGCGCCTGCATCCGCATAGGCAAGAGCCCTTGCTATTGCGTCCTCCAGGCCGGTAACCGCGCGCGCATCTGTCCGGGCGATTATGACAAAATCGTCGGATTTCCTTGCCTCTGCGGCGGCGCGTATTTTTGCCGCCATTTCCTCTTTGGGTATAAGCTGCTTGCCTTCCATGTGTCCGCAGCGTTTCGGAAAAACCTGATCTTCCAGTTGAAGGGCGGCAACGCCCGCTTTCTCGAACTCATGCACCGTTCGCATGACGTTCAGAACCCCGCCGTAGCCGGTGTCTCCGTCGGCGATAAGAGGAATATCAACGGCGGAAGCAATATTTCCGGCTTGTATCGCCATCTCCGACATGGTCATCAGTCCTATATCGGGTTTGCCGATAACGCTTGCCGAAGCGCCGTAGCCGGTCATATAGACGGCGGGAAAACCGGCCATTTCCACCAGACGGGCGGACCAGGCGTCGAAAGCGCCGGGGGCGCGGATTATGCCCGGAGCATTGAGAAGTTCACGAAGTCTTTTTCTTTTCATGTTGCAACGTATCCGATTCTATCAAAAATTGCGCGCTTATGTAAAGTTTTATGAAGATAAGTCTTCAATGGAAAGACGGGTTAACACTTGTCTGCAAGTCTTGCAGCAGATACTGAGTTGTTTTTGAGCATGTTTTGTATTTCCTCTTCCCGATAACCGAGTTCCTTTAATATCTCAACCGTATGTTCGCCGACTTGCGGCGAGGGTTTGCGCAGCCGGGCCGGCGTGTCTGACAACTTGATCGGGAAGCCGGGCATTTTGATCGGCCCGCAGGGCTGTGTCGATTCGATGACCATCTCCTGGTGCATAACCTGCGGATCGGAGAAAACCTGCTCCAGATTATTCACCGGTCCGCACGGTACCCCCGCTTTGTTGAGCAGATCAATCCATTCGTCCCTTTTACGGGTGCCTATTACGGATTGAACGATTTGATTTATTTCCTGCCTGTTTTTACGGCGCTTATCCTGTGTATCAAAACGCGGATCTTTCGGGAGATCCTCCCGTCCCAGCGCAGAGCACAACTGTTGCCAGTTTTTTTCCGTGCTGGGGGCGATTGCAACGGGGCTGTCGAGCGTATCGAACAAACCATAAGGGGATACTACCATGTGATCGTTGCCGTTGCGGGGGGGAAGTTTGCCGGTTGCGAAATATGCGGAGGAGGCGAATGTAAACATGCTGATCAGGCCGTCAACCATAGCGGTCTGGATTTCCTGTCCCTGCCCGGTTTTTTTTCTTTCATGAAAAGCGGCTAAAATTCCAAATGCCGCGTAGAGTCCGGCTATGGTATCGCTGATCGGGATGCCAACCCTCAAGGGCGGCATTGTTTCGTTTCCGTTAAGACTCATAAAGCCCGACATGGCCTGTGCTATAAAATCGAATGCGGGTCTGTCCTTGTAAGGACCTGATTTCCCGAACCCGCTGATCGCGGCGTATATCAGGGCCGGGTTCAATATCTTTAGCTGACTATATCCAAGGCCAAGACGGTCCATGACTCCGGGGCGGAAATTTTCGACAAGAACATCGGATCGTTTTGCCAGGCGGCGGATTATCTCTTTTCCCTCTTCCTGCTTCATATCGACTGTAATTGTTCTTTTATTCCGGTTCAGGTTCACGAAATACGGATTCTCGCCTTTTCCCATGATTCCTGTTACCCTTGACGGGTCACCGTCGGGCGCCTCGATCTTTATGACATCAGCTCCCAAATCGGCGAGCAGCATTGTGCAGAATGGCCCTGACACGACCCTTGTCAAATCCAGAACCTTAAGACCGGTTAACGGCATTTTTTTCAGTTCCTTTCTTTTTAACTAGTATATTTATATCTGGTGATCAATGCCGCAAACGGCAGCGGCCATTTTTGGATCGCGGGGACCGCCTTTCATGACCTGACCGGGCAGTGTTTTCCCGAGAATCGATTCAAAATGCCGGGCAGTCTTAATAATCTTCATCAAATCAATGCCGGTATCGAAGCCCATGTCTTCAAGCATAAAAACAACGTCTTCGGTCGGCAGGTTGCCTGCTGCCTGCGGTACGTTAGGGCAGCCGCCGATACCTCCCAGCGCCGCATCGAAGATGGTTGCGCCTGCCTCAAGCGCCGCGTAGAGATTGGCCATTGCCGTGCCCCGGTTGTTGTGTAGATGCAGAGAATAGGGAGTTTCCGGGAAGCGTGCCGTAAATCCTTTCAGGAGTTTGAGGATTCTGGTCGGTGTTGCCATGCCTGTTGTATCAGCAAGATCGATCGAAGAAGCTCCGCCTTTTATATAAGCTTCAGCGAGCCGGTAAACATCCTCTTCAGGAACGTCTCCCTGGTAAGGACATCCGAATGCAACCGCCATTGCGCCCATCACCGGCTTTCCAAGGTCTTTGGCAAGCTGGAAGATCGATTGCAGATCAGTCAGCGATTCTTTGATTGTTCGGCGGACATTGGCCAGATTATGGGCATCGGTGGTGGAGATCACGACAATCACTTTATCCGCGCCGCTGCTGAAGGCAAGCTGGGCCCCTTTCAAATTGGGGACGAGCGGACTGTGAACGCAGCCTTTCCGCGGAACCCCTCCCATTACTTCGGCTGCATCGCGCATTTGGGGTATGGCCTTCGGGCTTACAAAAGAAGTTGTTTCCATCTCCGTCACCCCCGCTTCGATCAGCAACTTTATGACCTCAAGCTTCTTGTCTGTCGGAACGAATTCCGGCCATGACTGGAACCCGTCGCGTGGTGCAACCTCGCGGATATGGATTTTTTTTGCGTTTGCTGTAGTCATATCGGCATCCTTTTAAAAAGATATTTTTGTTTTATATACGTACCTGTCGCCCCGAAAATAAAAACAGGAAACCTCAACCGGTTTTTTCGAAGAATCCAGATAAGTGTTTTCTACAAGAAATACCGGATCTCCAAAATCGACTTCCAGTTTTTTGGAAATATCTATATCGGCGACTGTGGCCCAAACCCTTTGTTCGACACCCGATAACTGCACGCCGCAATGATCGCGAAAAACTTTAAGAAATGATTGTTTTGAAAAGTGTTTTTTGCCGACGCCAGCCATCAGATCAAGAGAGGCATGGTTAACTATGAAAGAGGCCGGCTGTCCGTTTATTTTGCGAACCCTTTTCATACGCCAGATCAATTCATTGTTTTTTATTTTCAGCAGCTCCGCAATTCTTTTGGGGCAAGGGACTGTTGCAATTTCCAGAATATCCGTTTCCGGCTTCAAATGCCGGGTAAGGGCGGAATCAACCCAATCCCAAAAATTACCGGATAATTTCAACTCAGCAAGATCATCAGGTCTTTTTGTAACTTTTGTTCCGATCCCCTGCCTGGAGTTTAGATAGCCTTCCTGAACGAGGATATTCATCGCTTTCCTGACAGTTATGGCGCTTACTTCGAACTCCTTCTCGATATCCTTGGCTGAGGAGATCAGTTCGCCGGTGCGGTACTCGTTTCGCAGTATGCGTCCCCTTATTGTTTCCGCAAGCTGCACATATATAGGGGCCTTTCTGTTTCCGCTCATGGTTTACACAATCTTTCGAGTTATTTTATCAAGATCGATACCTTCGTAAAAAGTCGAAAACCCACTTTTTACTCGGCGGGAAAGGGTTTCCCCTCTCCCGCCGCTTGAAGTAAATTCAAGCGGTTCCACCCTCACCCCAGGCCGGGGCTTACACGCTCTCGGCCTGATGATGGACTTTTTACGAGTCCATCAAGATTATTCAAGGTTAAATATTTCCCGAGCCCACTATTTAAAAGACTTGATTACAAAACCCAACAGTGTGTTAAACCTATTTGTATAAACATATACAAATAGGTTTAATAGCTGTCAAGCTAAATTTCAGCTAAATTTCGGCATGCAACCCTGCCGTCATATTAACCTTTAAATGCCGGCAGGACTGTGAAAGGATTTTTTCGTAGTCGGCTTGCGGAGGAGCGGCGGACCGGATATGAAGAAATTCATCGTGCCGTCTGTCCAGCAGGGAGAGTGCAGGGAAAATGTTATGCAAACCTGTCTCGCTATTCAGGAAGCTTATATTTTCCTATCCTGTCATTGTGAAGGCTGCCTATATAGAGATATCCGTTATGTTCCCTCGCGCAGGTAATCTCTTTAAGATGCCCGCCTGTCGGTTCCTGAAGGCTTTTTATGATTTCGCCCTGTTCATTAAGAGCAAGAACAAAGCCGTAAGGCTTGGGCTTGGGCCAGAGAAATTTGGGCAGCCTCGAAACCATTTTTTTCATAAAAGGGCTCGGATGCATCCTGTCCATCTGGTCGTTTCTCACGGTAAAGAGCGCAAGCCAGAAAGTGCCTTTTCGGTTTGCCGTTATGTTGTCCGGGAACCCCGGAAGATTGTCAATAAAAATATCTGAGGTTCCGGCCTTAGGCCCTTTCAGCCAGTAGCGCATGATCCTGTATTTGTACGTCTCGTTCACAAGCACAAAATCCTCGTTCTGCGACAGGGCCACACCGTTTGAGAAATAGAGATCCCGGAGAAGAACATCAGTGGTTTTTGTCCCGGGGTCATAACGTAAAAACCGGCCGTTCGGCCTTGATTCCAGAAGATCATATAAATATTCTTTCTGGTAATATTTGAAACTCGCGTCGGTGAAGTATATCATTCCGTCGGAGGCTATGTCGAGATGATCCGTAAACCTGAAAGGGGTATCTTCCGCTCCTGTGGCAAGTACAGTGATTTTTGCAGTCCTGTCGATCGAGAGGAGCCCTTTATAAGCATCAGCCACGATGAGGTTTCCGGATGCATCAAAGGCAAGACCCAGCGGGCGGCCGCCTGTTTCCGCGAAAATTTCAACATTTCCGTCTTTTTGAATGCGTACTATTTTTCCATCCTGTGTTCCCCCGTACAATCTTCCTTCAGTGTCTATCACGACATCCTCAGGTCCGTTTATTTTACCCTTGGCAATAAGCTCGGCTTTTGCAAGCTCGCTGTTTTTAGCAAGTACTCCCGACATCTCGGGCTTTTTGGGAGGCGTGTATGCTACAGGATCAATTATTGTGGGCCAGAAAAGAAGATAGCCAAGAAGCGCTGCGGCAATCACCAGTATGGGTATGAATAATTTTTTCATCTTCCACCTCCTTAATCCTTCGGGTATTTTACCGGACAATAATAAGTTGCAATGCATTCGATTTTTATATAAGTCATTGTATCATCATAGGAAAAAGCATAGCAAGAAATAAGTGCGGATACGCGCTGCGGAAAGATTAATTTCCGGCAGTTCGTTGGGAACAGGTTGCCGCAAGTGGCATAAAATTACTTTTTACTAACAGCATGCCCTGGGCGGGCACAGTGAAGCATGCGAATACAGGAGCCAGGAGTCAGAAGCCAGAATAACTGTCGTGTGGTTTTTCTTCTGTATTCTGACTTCTGTATTCTCATATAAATGTATCAGTATTGATGATTATGAATATAGTTGGAAAAGAGCAGGTTTCGTTTATCGTAAGGCTTAGTCCGTTCGGCCTGTTTGCCCTGTTTTGGGCAGGCTATGGAGGACAGCCCAAAGTATGCCGGGTTTTGCTTTCGAAACCGGGCTTGCCGGCTGAAGAGCTGGTCAGAAAACAATATCCCGGAACAGAATTATCCGGCTGCGATGAAATCGGCAAGGTCGCTGATGAGATTGAAGCTTTTTTGAGCGGAGAAAATATCAGCTTTTCTCTTGATGAAACCCGGATCGACACCTGCACGATTTTTCAACAGGATGTATTGAGGACTGAACATGGAATACCGCGCGGTTATGTAAGCACGTATAAAAGGATTGCGGAGCATCTGGGAAAACGAGAAGGCGCACGGGCAGTCGGAACGGCATTGGCTACGAACCCCTTTCCTATAATAATTCCGTGTCATCGGGCGATACGTTCAGACGGAAGTTTGGGGGGATACCAGGGCGGACTTGAGATGAAGAGAAAGCTGCTTGAAATGGAAGGAATAACCGTCGGGGATAAAGGATGTGTCTCTGCGCTTAAATATTTCTATTGAAGGCAGGAGGGATTGAAGCACTCCGGACAAGTGCTGTATTGCATATGAATTTATCAGGTTTTAGAGAGGAGTGGAAAATGCCTTTTGTAAACATTAAAATAACAAACGAAGGAGTGACTCCTGAAAAGAAAGCTGATTTGATCAAAGGAGTAACAAATTTGCTCCAGAATATTCTCGGAAAGAATCCGCAGAAAACCGTTGTGGTTATCGAAGAAGTTGAAACCGATAACTGGGGAATCGGCGGAGAGACTGTTACAGTCAGGAGAAAGATGGGAAAGTGAGAAAAAATGGCGTACGACAAAGGATTGGCTCAAAGAGTCAAGGAGCTGCTTGAGGAAGAACCGGGTTTTAATGAGAAGAAAATGTTCGGCGGAATCTGTTTTCTGATGAACGGGAATATGGCCTACGGCATTTTAAATGAAGATCTAATTGTGCGCGTCGGCCCGGTAAACTATGACCGTATGCTGAAATCACCGCATGTAAGAAAATTTGATATCACAGGCAGGCCGATGAAAGGCTGGGTTATGATTTCATGTGAAGGATATGAATCGGACAAGGATCTGGCCGGGTGGATTCGACAGGGCAAACAATATGCCCTGTCGTTGCCTCCGAAGTGAGTCCCAGACCATATCCAACAAATCTTATCAGTAACGGTAGTGTTCAGGCTTGAACGGTCCTTTAACCGGTACTCCGAGATAATCTGCCTGATCTTTTGAAAGCTTTGTAAGTTTTGCGCCAAGCCTTGAAAGATGCAGGCGGGCCACCTCTTCATCGAGAGCCTTCGGAAGAGTATAAACTTTCTTTTCGTGCTTTTTGGTTGCAAGCTCTATTTGGGCGAGACACTGGTTAGTAAAGCTGCTGCTCATTACAAAACTCGGATGACCTGTTGCGCACCCGAGGTTTACAAGCCTTCCTTCCGCAAGCAGAATTATTGAACGGCCGGATTTTAATATCCACTTGTCAACCTGCGGCTTGATCGGAATCTTTTTGCATCCCGGGGTATTTAGGAGATAACTTGTCTGAACCTCGCTGTCGAAATGGCCTATGTTGCAGATAATGGCTTCGTCTTTCATCATCTCCATGTGTTCGCCGGTTATTACATCGCAGCAGCCTGTTGCAGTTACAAATATATCGCCGTGTGAAGCAATTTCCTTCATTGTCAGAACATCGTAGCCTTCCAAGGCTGCCTGCAGCGCACATATCGGGTCGACTTCAGTTATTACGACGCGGGCTCCGAATCCGCGCATCGACTGGGCGCATCCTTTTCCGACATCGCCGTAACCGCAGATAACGACCATTTTACCTGCGATCATGACGTCGGTTGCGCGCTTTATTCCATCCGCAAGAGATTCCCTGCATCCGTACAGGTTGTCGAATTTGGATTTGGTTACCGAATCGTTTACGTTAAATGCAGGAAAGAGAAGCTGCCCGTTTTTTGCAAGGTGATAAAGCCTGTGGACTCCGGTCGTGGTTTCTTCTGAAACCCCACGGATTTTTGATGAAATTTCAGTCCAGAAATCAGGATCTCTTTCATAGCCCTTCTTCAGCCTTTCAATAAGGCATTTCATGTCCGGGCTTGAATACTCCTTTTCGAGGAGCGACGGGTCTTTTTCAACCATAACGCCCTGGTGAACATAAAGGGTAGCATCTCCGCCGTCATCCACTATCAGATCCGGACCAGTCCCGTCAGGCCATGTAAGCGCCTGCTCGGTACACCACCAGAATTCCTCAAGAGTTTCACCTTTCCAGGCAAAGACCGCCGCAGA